>JQCU01000397.1:0-28890 GCA_000761495.1 Acinetobacter idrijaensis | reverse complement strand
AATGAGATAGCCACAATGGCATTAGGTATCTCATAGATGTGTAGATACCTATGCCCATAGGGAGAGGGAGTTAAAAATCCTCCTGATCTGGAGGATTTTTTTCGCTTACATTTTGATAAAGCTTGCTCGCGCAAAATACCGCAAAGTGGCGTAGATTAAAGCAAGCAAAATAAAAAGGGAGTTCTCCCATGCAACTGAATCATTACCTCAATTTCCAAGGTCAGGCTGAAGCAGCCTTTAACTTTTATAAATCAGTTTTTGGAGGCGAATTTTCAAGTCTGAGTCGTTATGGTGAAATGCCAACTGAAGAAGGTGTCACACTCTCGGAAGCGGATCAAAATAAAATCCTGCATATCTCACTTCCCATTAACGAATTTACAGAACTGATGGCATCCGATACGAATGATCAATTTTGTGCACAAAACAATACCGTTTTCATTCAAGGTAATAACCACTATATTTCCATTAACTTAGATGCCAGCGAACAAGCTGAAGCACAACGACTCTTTGATGCTTTATCGGTGAATGGTCAAATTGAGATGCCGCTAGAAAAGACCTTTTGGGGCGCACTTTATGCTGCCTTTAGCGATCAGTTTGGAATTCACTGGATGATCAACTGTCAACTTGAAGAAAATTAAAGGTTTTTATCAAGATATAAAAAAGCCGGAATCAATCCGGCTTTTTGACAGCAACTTAATTTAAATTAAGCACCTGTTTGATAATGTGCCTGTGCAACCGCAGTTGATGCCTGGTACGGATTTTTGAAATCATTCAAACCTGCAGCGGCTTCCTGAATATCTTTACCTTCTTTAATCACGAAAGTGTCGAAACCAGAACGCTTCATGTAATTCAGCACATCTTTGAACACATCACCGGTGGCACGTAGTTCACCCTGGAAACCCTGACGGCGAAGAAGTGCTGCAAATGAATAACCACGGCCATCATTAAAACCGGCAAACTCGATAAAGATTGCATCGAGCTGATCTAATGGAAATTCATGGTTTTCAGGAGAAGCATCGACGGTTAAGTACAATGCTTTTTTACCTGATATATTGGCAATCTGATCTAACTGGTCCACAGTCAGAACTACATCACCTTGGGGTAATACACCATCTTCACCCATCAATTGATAGGTATTGTCTGCAATCGTGCCATCTTTAGAGAGCACTGCGAGTGCGGTATTAAGCATATGCACGCTCCTTGAATGGTTGGATGCCAACACGGCGATAAGTATCGATAAACTCTTCAGCGTCCTGACGTAGATCAAGATAGGTATTTAGAATTTCTTCTACAATATCCGGCACCACATCTGCTGCAAATGACGGCCCAAGAATGTCGCCAATTGAAGCATCATGGTCTGCATTACCGCCAAGCGTAATCTGGTAGAATTCAGCGCCTTTTTTATCAACACCCAAGATCCCGATATTACCGACATGATGATGACCACAGGCATTCATACAACCAGAGATGTTCAAGTCCAGTTTACCCAAGTTGTAAATGGTATCCAGATCATCAAAACGGCGTGAAATCGCTTCAGAAATCGGAATCGATTTTGCATTGGCCAATGAACAGAAATCACCGCCCGGGCAGCAGATGATGTCGGTCAAGAAACCGATATGCGCACGTGCCAGATTGTTTTGTTCAAGGGTTTGCCATACAGCAAACAAATCTTTTTGCGGCACATCGACCAGCGAGATATTTTGTTCATGCGTGGTACGTAATTCACCGAAAGTGTACTGATCGGCAAGGTCTGCAATCAGGTTCATTTCTTCAGTGCTGACATCACCCGGTGCAATGCCGGCACGTTTCAGTGAAATCGTCACAATACGATAACCTTTCACTTTATGTGCATTGGTATTGATATTGAACCACTGTTTGAATTTTGGATATTGCGCAAACAATTCAGTAAAATCTTCATCTGCATAATCTTGATAATCAAATGGGGTGAAGTTCTCATCCATTTTTGCCAAGGTGTCTGCATCGATTTTCAAAGTCTTAACAGTATGCGCAAATTCAGCTTCAACTTTCTCAGCAAATACCGCTGGCGTTAAAGCTTTGACCAAAATTTTGATACGGGCTTTATATTTGTTGTCGCGACGACCATGCAAGTTATACACACGAAGCACTGCTTCAAGATAAGCAATCAGGTCTTCACGTGGCAGGAACTCACGGATAAAGCTGCCAATCACTGGAGTACGGCCAAGACCACCACCCACTTTGATTTTATAGCCCATTTCGCCGGCTTCATTACGCACAATATATACACCGATATCGTGGAATGCAGTGGCGGCACGATCGGTTTCTTCAAGCGCAGAGACTGCAATCTTGAACTTACGTGGCAAGAAGGCAAATTCCGGATGGAAAGTTGACCATTGACGGATCAATTCACAGGTCGGACGCGGATCGGCAATTTCACCAGCCACTACACCGGCATACTGATCCGTCGTGGTATTACGGATACAGTTGCCTGAAGTCTGAATCGCATGCATTTGCACGGTCGCCAGTTCAGCCAGCATATCTGGCACGTTTTCCAGTGCCGGCCAGTTAAACTGGATGTTTTGACGGGTCGAAATATGCGCGTAACCACGGTCATATTCTTTAGCCAAATCAGCCACTTTACGCAGTTGCTTTGAATTCATTAAACCATAAGGCACTGCAATACGTAACATCGGTGCATAACGCTGTACATACAGACCATTTTGCAGACGAAGCGGACGATACTCATCTTCGGTGAGTTTACCGGCTAAATAACGTTCCGTTTGATCACGGAACTGTGCAACACGTTCATTAATCAGTTGCTGATCGAAATCAGTATATAAATACATGGCGTACAGCTGCTAGTAGTTTCTATTATATCGAACGCAAGGATAGCGAGATTAAACCTATCAATAAAATGCTTTTTATACATATTTCATAGCTGTTTTATTGATAAGCCTGCCAAAGTTTCACTGATATCACGGTTTAGCGCATTTAGTGTAGTTTTAAAGCAATAATGCTTTAATTCATCAATCATTATTACTTATTTTCATATAGGAAAAATTTTCTCAACTTCGGTTAACTATCTTATTAATACTTTAAAAATTCTACCAATTTTGGCTCTCTCCCAATTGCTGCCCTACAAATTCATAACGTATCGTGGAACGTGAAAATTTAATCGGACAAGCCAGTTGTGCTTCGGTCTGCTGACTGTTGGATTTGAGTGGCACCTGTACAACCCATCCCCGCTGCTGGGCCAGATCAGAATACAAAGCTTCTTCAAGTTTGAGCACCGGTTCGACACAGACATCCAGCGCTGCAAACAGCATTTGCCATTCAGCTAATGACTTGGTCTTGATTTTATTCTGAATCGCTTGTTTTACCGCAGCATGATCTTCAGCGGTATAAGAGGCGCCTTTTTCCAGAAGAATCGGCAGCTCTAAAGCCTGTGCCAGCCCCTGCATAAATTGTGGTTCCAGACTGCCAATCGATAGATAACGCCCATCCTGGGTTTCATAATAGTCGTAAAAAGTACCGCCATTCAGATACCCTGATTCAGGCCGTTGATGCTGATTACCGGCCAGACTGGCAGAAGCCGCTAGATTATTCATCGTCACCACGCAATCGGTCATGGAAATATCAATATATTGCCCTTTTCCGCTTTGCTGACGTTCAATCACCGCGGCCAGAATCGCAATCACGGCATGCATGGAACCACCCGCAACATCGGCAACCTGAATTCCCAAGGCAGGTGGACCATTTTCAATCCGGCCACTGTGTCCGGCAATTCCGGATAAAGCCAGATAATTAATGTCGTGCCCTGCCTTATCTTTATATGTGCCAGTTTGGCCATAACCGGTAATGGAACAGTAAATCAATTTTGGATTAATTTCGGTTAAGGTTTGATAATCTAAGCCTAGACGTTGCATCACCCCGGGACGGAATTGCTCAATCACAATGTCATAATCTGCAATCTTGGATTTAACCAGTTCGATATTCACAGGATCTTTCAAATCCAGTGCAACCGATTGCTTGTTTCGATTCAGATAACTCTGTGAAGTGGCTTGTCCATTGGCAAAGGGGGGCATTAATCGCAACAGGTCCGGTCGGGTCGGTGATTCAATATGCACAACTTCTGCACCTAAATCAGCAAGATATAATGTGGCAAACGGGCCGGGTAAAAGTGTAGAAAAATCTAGGATTTTCAATCCTTTTAATACATATGACATTGGAGTATTTGCTCTACTTATATTGCTTTTTTCAGCATCTTAGGCACATAAATGCATAAAAACAATGTCATGTTCAGCCATTTACCTTGATAGTTTCGGCAATCTAATATGTAAGAAAATGGCAAAGGTATTCTTGTAAATTGCCATTGCTTTATTATTTTTCGTCATTTAGGTCAATTATTAGTGAACATTAAAGAGACTGAAGGATTAAACATGAGTCGTGATACGATCAGTATCCACTTCGTCAATGCAGCCTTATCTGGCGTTAAGCGTCTGGGCATGGATGTCGATACTTTATTGTCTCACGTCGGGATTGAAGCAGAATTGCTGCATCAGCCCAAAGCGCGTATTTCGCCTGAACAATATACCCGCTTTATTAAAATGTTGTGGATGGTAACCCAGGACGAGCATGTCGGCTTTGACAAACAGCAACGCCGTCTGGGTACGTTTGCGATCATGTGCCAGCTGATCATTCATGCCAAAACTCTGGGTGATGCACTGGAACTGTCTTCCCAGTTCTACAAACTCTTTGGTGATGACTGGTCGGTGACCCTGGAACGCGACAAACACGAAGCACGTCTGGTTCCGCTGATTCCAAATGCGATGGATCCGGATCATTTCATTACTGAAAGCATGCTGATGATCTGGCATGGCTTGGCGTCTTGGCTCATTGAGCGTCGCCTGCCACTGGAACGCGTGCATTTTAGCTACCCTCGTCCAGACCATGCCGATGAATATGATGCCTTATTCTTTGCGCCGGTAATGCAGTTCGATATGCCACGCACCGAGATCACTTTTGCTGCGGATTATCTGGATTTGCCAATTCGCCAGAATGAAGAAACTCTGGAAGAATTTTTGAAAGCAGCGCCGGCCCAACTGCTGGTGAAATTCAAAAATACCAACTCACTGACTTCACGTATTCGTGATGTGCTGAAGAGCCAGATTGGCGAAGAAATGCCAACATTAAACGATGTCGCGTCGATGCTTTATCTATCACCGCAAACCTTGCGCCGCCGTCTGGCAGCCGAAGGCAAAAGCTATCAAGGCGTAAAAGATGCCTTGCGCCGTGATGCAGCAATTCACCTGTTACTTAATCCGGATCTGACCCTTGAAGATGTCGCACAACAGGTCGGTTTCAGTGAAACCAGTACTTTCCACCGTGCCTTCAAGAAATGGACCGGTGTAACCCCGGGTCTGTATCGTCAGTTGCATGGCTATCATTAATCAAGTGGTGCCGCAAAAGAGCATTTAATAATAAAACCAGTTCTCTCCGCCTAAGCCTTAGCTTAGGCTTTTTTATAGCTAAAATTGGCTAAATCGCTCAAATGATCTGACCCGTTCTCGTCATTGCACTTCAAAATTTAAGTATTACACTCGAGTCATTAGAATAATTTTCATCAAATCAATAAAAGGGACATGCTATGAGCGAGGCATATATTATTGACGCCATTCGTACGCCACGCGGAAAAGGCAAAAAAGATGGATCTTTACATCAGGTAAAACCCATTTCATTACTGACTGGCTTACTCAACGAACTTCAGGCTCGTCATCAGTTTGACACCGCAAAAGTAGATGATATCGTGCTCGGTTGTGTCACCCCAATTGGTGATCAGGGCGCCAATATTGCCAAAACGGCTGCCATCGCTGCTGGTTGGGATAATGATGTAGCGGGTGTGCAAATTAACCGTTTTTGTGCTTCCGGTCTGGAAGCTGTCAATCTGGCCGCACAAAAAGTCCGCTCTGGCTGGGAATATCTGGTTGTGGCAGGTGGAGTCGAATCCATGTCCCGCGTGCCGATGGGTTCTGACGGTGGTCCTTGGGCACTGGACCCTGAGACCAATATGGCCTGTGACTTTATTCCACAAGGTATTGGTGCAGATTTAATTGCCACGATTGACGGTTATAGCCGTGCAGAAGTAGACCAGTTTGCCGAACAATCACAAAAGAAAGCAGCTGCCGCTCAAGCCAATGGTTACTTCAACGCATCCGTTATTCCAGTAAAAGATAAAGCCGGTGTAGTGATTCTGGATAAAGATGAATTCATCAAACCGATAACGACCGCTGAAGGCTTAGGTAAACTCAATCCAAGTTTCGCCACTATGGGGCAAATGGGCTTTGATGCAATTGCCCTGCAAAAATATCCTGAAGTCGGTGCTGTCAATCATGTGCATCATGCCGGGAATTCCTCAGGCATTGTCGATGGTGCGGCTGTGGTTTTGATCGCATCGGAACAAGCAGTAAAAGAACAAGGTCTGAAGCCACGTGCCAAAGTACTGGCGACGGCATTGGTCGGTGCAGATCCGACCATTATGCTGACCGGCCCTGCCCCGGCTGCTCGTAAGGCCTTGGCGAAAGCCGGTTTAACAATTGATGATATTGACCTGTTTGAAGTCAATGAAGCCTTTGCTGCCGTGGTGATGCGCTTTATCAATGAAATGAAGGTTGATCCTGCCAAGGTGAATGTCAACGGCGGTGCAATTGCCATGGGACATCCACTCGGTGCGACTGGTGCGATGATTTTAGGGACGTTATTGGACGAGTTAGAACGCCAAGGCAAAAAGCGGGGTCTGGCTACACTTTGCGTAGGTGGCGGTATGGGCATCGCAACCATTATTGAACTGGTATAAGGAGAAAAATAATGAGCGCAATTCAATATCAAAAAAATGAAGATAATATTGTTATTTTAACGTTTGATTCTCCAAACCAGTCTGCCAATACCATGAATGCCGACTTTCGCACGGCACTGGATGAAGTCGTTGCCCAGTTACAAGCCGATGAAGATATTGCCGGGATTATTTTCCGTTCAGCGAAAAAAACTTTCTTTGCTGGTGGTGATCTGGACGAACTGATTCAAGCCACTCCTGAACATGCAACTGAATTCTTCAATATGATTGAAGAGATGAAAGCCAAACTACGCTATATCGAAACTCGCGGTATTCCTGTCGTTGCTGCACTGAATGGTACGGCGCTCGGCGGTGGCTGGGAAATTGCCTTGTGTGCCCATCATCGTATTGCCCTGAATGACCCTAAAAGCAAATTTGGCCTGCCTGAAGTCACACTGGGTTTATTACCAGGTGGCGGTGGTATCGTCCGTAGCGTCCGCCTGCTCGGTCTGCAAAATGCCTTTCCTTTATTAATGGAAGGCAAACAGTTTGGAGTCGATAAAGCTAAATCTTTAGGGCTGATTCATGAGGTCGCAGACAGTACCGATGAACTGTTGAAAAAGGCCATTGCCTGGATCAAAGCCAATCCAAAATCTCAGCAGCCATTCGATGTAAAAGGCTATAAAATTCCGGGTGGTAGCCCTTCGACACCAGCAGTTGCCCAGATGCTGGCAATTGCTCCGGCGATGCTGCGCGATAAAACCAAAGGCTGTTATCCTGCGCCTGAAGCGATCATGTCGGCTGCGGTAGAAGGTGCACAGGTCGATGTCGATACTGCCCTGACCATTGAATCGCGTTACTTTACTTATTTGGCGACCAGTCAAATTTCTAAAAATATGATTGGCACTTTCTGGCATGGTCTGAATGCAATCAAGTCCGGTGCCAGTCGCCCTCAAGATATTGAAAAGTGGAAAGCCACTAAAGTCGGTATTTTAGGTGCAGGCATGATGGGTGCTGGGATCGCCTATGCCACTGCCAGCACAGGCATTCCAGTAGTTCTGAAAGATATTTCATTAGAAGCGGCTGGAAAAGGCAAAGCCTATAGCCAGAAACTGCTGGATAAAAAAGTCGCTCAAGGGCGTTTATCAGCCGAGAAACGAGATCAGTTTTTAAGCCTGATTCAAACAACTGCATCGAATGAAGATCTAGCGGGTTGTGACCTGATCATTGAAGCCGTCTTTGAAAATCCCGCGCTCAAGGCTCAAGTCACGCAAGAGGCAGAGCAATATCTTATCAGCAACGGGGTGATGGCTTCGAATACCTCGACCCTGCCGATCACAGAATTAGCCCAGGCTTCAAAAAATGATCAGAACTTTATCGGCCTGCATTTCTTCAGTCCGGTCGATAAAATGCAGCTAGTCGAAATTATCAAAGGTAAAAATACCTCGGCAGAAACGCTGGCCAAAGCTTTCGATTTCGTGCAGCAGATTGGCAAATTACCGATTGTGGTGAATGACAGCCGTGGCTTCTTTACCAGCCGCGTGTTTGGCACCTTTGTACAGGAAGGCCTGCGTCTGCTGGCAGAAGGCGTACATCCGGCACGAATTGAAATGGCAGCTCTCAAAGCCGGTATGCCGGTAGGCCCGTTGGCGATTCAGGATGAAGTGTCCTTGACTCTGTCTGAACATGTGGCCAATGAAAGATACAAAGCTTTAGAAGCACAGGATCAGACCATCACTAAATCACCTGCGGATGAGGTGATTCACAGTATGATTCACGAGTTTAACCGTAAAGGTAAGGCTGTAGGCGCAGGTTTTTATGATTATCCAGCCGATGCCAAAAAGCAGCTCTGGTCTGGTCTCAGCCACTGGAAAAAAGACAACGATATTTCTGAACAGGAAATGATTGACCGCTTCCTGTTTGTACAGGCACTGGATACCGTGCGCTGTCTGGAAGAAGGTGTCCTGGAATCTGTCGTTGATGCCAATGTCGGTTCCATTTTTGGCATCGGCTTTGCCGCCTGGACGGGCGGTGCAGTACAATTCCTGAATCAGTATGGTTTAGCCAAAGCCGTGACCCGTGCCAAAGTACTTGAAAATAAATATGGTGAACGCTTCAAAGCTCCACAACTCCTCAAAGATCGCGCAGCACACGCTCAGCCGATTCAATAACTTGAGCACTTAAATAAAAGAGGAACGTGTTTCCTCTTTTTTATCTTCTGGATTTGCTTCATGCACTGGATAGACTCATCTGATGACAGATTTCGATCTGCTTTTTGATCAATTTATGTTATAAAGTTACATAAGTTTGATATCCACGTGGGTAAGACCTATGACTGATCACAGTTCACCTGAAAAATCTCCTTGGGGTTGGAAAGCACTTATCATCTTCTGTATTTTAGGTGGATTATTCATGCTTATTTTTTGGCTCGCGATAAGTAATGAACCGGATTACATGCCAAGCCAGCAAAATAAACAGACTACCCAGCAACACGCTTTTAAAAATGCACCAACGATGTCTCCAGAAGCCATTGCCAAAGCACAAGCAGATCGTGAAGCACGTGAAGCTGCCAATGGTCATCCAGGTACGACAGCCGCTGAACACAATATGTCAGCTGAAGAACATGCCAATATGGATAATGCCGAGCACAGCTCAAATGCAGCGCATGGCCACTAATTCAAATTCAGGCTATGCATCAAAAAGCGAGGTCAATGCCTCGCTTTTTTGTATTTGAAGGGCTGAAAATTAAAGTTTTAAATACATATCAATATGCGGAATACCACAATCCAGATATTCCTCACCTTGAGCTTCAAATCCCAGCGCTTGATAGAAGCCAATGGCATGCACTTGCGAAGATAGCTTGACCAACTCACGCTGCTCTGCACGCGCATAGTCAATCACGGCCTGCATCAAGCGCTGACCAACACCTAAACCGCGTGTTGTTGCTAGGACTGCAACCCGACCGATACTGTTATTTGACAATAAGCGTGCTGTAGCAATCGCCTGATCCTGCTGAAAAACAATGAAATGTACAGCAACCACATCCTCAGCATCCCACTCATCTTCAGCTGCAATATGCTGTTCTTGAATAAACACGGCTTCACGAATCGCTTTGGCATACACTGCCAAAGCTTTCCAGCTGCCGGACACTATTTTCAGTTCTGGGTTGTTTAGCATTTAGAACCAATTCCCTGCTGATCCCACTGGTCATTGAGCAACAATTCCAGTGAATGTTTCTGGATACCATACATCTCTTTTAAGGCCTGAATTTGTGCCAGAACCGCCTGATCAGGTTGTTGATAGTCTTTACGTTTTGTCGCCAGAATCATTTTATTTTTACTGGTATGTTCCAGCGCCACAAATTCAAAAACTTTGGTTTCATAACCATAAGCTTTGAGCAGTAAAGCACGAATGGTATCGGTCAACATTTCTGCCTGCTGTCCGG
Organism: Acinetobacter idrijaensis; assembly: GCA_000761495.1. Lineage (GTDB taxonomy): Bacteria > Pseudomonadota > Gammaproteobacteria > Pseudomonadales > Moraxellaceae > Acinetobacter > Acinetobacter idrijaensis. Next base: position 18,637 of record JQCU01000397.1, on the reverse strand, counting down.
CATGAATACCAAACTGTAACATCGGGCTGAGGACTTTTGGCGCCTGCAACTGCGGACGCAATTCCTTATGACAACACGGTGCACACATGATCATCTGCGCATTCAGGCGAATCCCGCTATGAATCGCAAAATCTGTTGCTACATCACAGGCATGTAAGGCAATCATCACATCCAGACGTTCCGGTGCATAAGTACGGACATCCCCCTGGAAAAAGTCCAGCTGATCAAAACCAGATTGCTGCGCGACATTCTGGCAGAATTCAACCATTTTCGGATTAAGCTCTACCCCGGTGACATACGGCGTTTGACCATGTTTTTGCATATAGTCATATAAAGCACAAGTCAGATAGCCCTTACCCGAACCAAAATCCACCACGCGCAGGCCTTCAGCCTGTGGCTTAATCTGTGCCAATGCACCTGAGAAGATTTCTACAAACTTATTAATCTGCTTCCATTTACGCGCCATGCTCGGAATGATTTGCGCTTTTTGATCGGTAATACCGAGATATTGGAGAAAGATGCTGTCCTGATCGACATAACGTTGTTTAATCCGGTCATGGCCTTGTTCAGCAGGCTTCACCTGATTCATCGCGGCTTTATGTTTGCTACGCGTTAACATGGCTTTTTTCTTGTTTTTTTTCAGCTGTAATTCTTCATCTACTGTCATCAGATTGGCCTGTTTGCAACACGCCAGTAGTGAAGTAACCTGGAATAATGCTTCATCTAAAGGATAATTTTTGGTGACATCCTGGGTCTTGTAACGATACAGGCAGCTCAATACGCGCTGTTCATTTAATGGAATGACTCGCAAGGTCATTTTCTCTAAATCCTGCAGTTCACCTTTATACTGGCTTAAGATCAGGCGATCAAATTGATCCCTTTCAACAGCTTGCTGAAAGGTGTCCAAGAATTGCTGTTCCTGATCTGAGAGAGTTGTCAACGTTGACATAGATAAAACCTGAAATGAATTGCGCATCAAGTTTAAATCTTCTTAACCTAAAAGCAAAATTGAATTACTATACAAGTGTATATTTGAAGAAGAATGACAATCATGCAGAATGCTCCACTGGTTCCAGATTATGATCAAAATGAGGAACGAATTAACTATATTAGTCATGGTGTAGGTGCCGGACTGTCCATTGTTGCTGGTATTCTTTTGATTATTAAAGGGTCTTACCTGAGTACTGGACAATGGATTGGACTGTGGGTTTATGCGCTGAGCATGATTCTGTTATTTTCTGCTTCTATGCTCTATCACATGGCCACTGCGGCAGACCGCCGTTATTTTTATAAAAAAATCGATCATACTGCGATTTATTATTTAATCGCCGGAACTTATACCCCTTTCCTATCGATTGCCATTCCGACCGCCAAAGCCCAGTATTTATTGATTGCACTGTGGGTGATTGCCCTTCTTGGTACACTTTTCAAGTTCGTTTTCATTCATCGTTTCCAGAAACTTTCTTTAGCGGCTTATCTGGCCATGGGCTGGCTGGCGCTGCTGGTGATTGATGATATGCAGCAATATTTAAGTGTTCAATCTTTAACCTTTCTCATCATTGGTGGACTCGCTTATACCGTGGGTGCATTGTTTTACGCTTTAAAAAGAGTAAGATATACCCACGCTATCTGGCACATATTTGTATTGATAGGCGCAGGATCACATTTTCTGTCTATCTATCTTTACGTGATTTAATCATCTCCTTTTTCATTTCAGTGACCCTGAGCGAGTTGAAGCGAGAAGATTGCAGTTGTTTTTTTAAAAAATTACGCCTTTTTTAAAAAGATTACGCTTTTAAAACTAAGTTTTTTTATTTTTAGTAAGTGTAAGGTTTTCCATGGCGTCGTCTAATTCTGCTGCTCAGCCAGCACAAAATTCAAAATTTCGCGTTTTAACAGCAAGCTTGGTAGGCACTACAATCGAATTCTTCGATTTTTATATTTATGCCACCGCTGCTGTCATTATTTTTCCGTATCTGTTTTTCCCTACCAGTACAGATCCGATGACCGCAACCATTCAGTCTCTTGCGACTTTTGCCATTGCATTTATTGCCCGTCCGATTGGTGCAGCATTATTTGGTCATTTAGGTGACCGGATCGGACGAAAAGCCACCTTGGTTGCAGCTTTGCTGACTATGGGGATTTCAACCGTTGCGATTGGTCTATTGCCAACTTATGCGCAAATCGGAATTGCTGCGCCACTGTTACTTGCACTGTGCCGTTTAGGTCAGGGCTTGGGTCTGGGTGGTGAATGGTCAGGTGCGGTACTTCTTGCAACTGAAAATGCCCCGGAAGGCAAACGTGCCTGGTATGGCATGTTCCCGCAACTGGGTGCTCCGATCGGCTTTATTCTGGCAACAGGTTCTTTCCTGACGCTTGGCGCTTTCATGTCTGAAGCTGACTTTATGGCTTGGGGCTGGCGTATTCCGTTTATCTCAAGTGCCTTGTTGGTAATTGTCGGTTTATGGATCCGTTTAAAACTGCATGAAACGCCTGCTTTCCAGAAAGTGCTAGATAAACAAAAAGAAGTAAATGTTCCTTTTGTTCAAGTGTTCAAAAAGCACTCTCGTATGCTAGTTCTGGGTACGATTGCTGCAATCTGTACATTTGTTGTGTTCTACCTTACTACGGTATTTGCATTGCAATGGGGAACCAAACAACTCGGTTATTCTCGTGAAGAATTCCTGCAATTGCAGTTAGTTGCGACCCTGTGTTTTGCTGCCTTTATCCCGCTTTCAGCAGTATTGGCTGAGAAATTTGGCCGTAAGACCACTTCGATTGCGGTATGTGTCATTTCTGCGATCTTCGGTATCTTCTTTGCAGATATGCTTGAATCTGGCAGCACCTTGGTGGTGTTCCTGTTCTTGTGTATTGGTCTGGCGATTATGGGCTTAACTTATGGGCCAATCGGTACTGTATTGTCTGAAATCTTCCCGACTTCAGTACGTTACACGGGTTCTGCATTGACCTTTAACTTGGCAGGCATCTTCGGTGCATCATTTGCACCGCTAATCGCAACCAAGCTGGCAACGGCCTATGGTTTGTCTGCAGTCGGTTATTACCTGACCGCAGCATCTATCCTATCGCTTGTCGCGTTTTTGCTGATTCGTGAAACCAAGAATGATGATGTAAATAATCAGATCTAAGGTTTTAGATCGATTCAAAAGCCAGCACTCGATGCTGGCTTTTTTTATGATTTCACAACAAAACTCGGCTACTTATCTCGTTAAATTTGCTCAACAATCAAATGAACTCAATTCAAAAAATGAGGCAAGGCCATGCAGGATCTTATTGAATACCTATCGCAGGAGCAGTTGGTCAATATCATTATTTTGCTGGAAGATGATAAAAAATTAGAAGCTGTTCGCTATATCACCGAGAATACACCCTTGGATGAAGCTCAGGCACTGCAAGTGATTGATGAAATTGTGCGGGAACATGATGTGGTCATGAAGCATGAGAGTACAGGTCCACGCTTTAGTGATGATGCCGGTGATATTGACCTGGTGACACCACCACTGGAAATCCCCACCCATCCTAGCTTGAGTACACCGACAGAAGCTGAAATCACTGCGCAACAATTACGTGAAAATGTGCCAACCCGAAAAATCGAAAAGAAAATCTGGATGATGGCGGCCGTCGCAGTGGTGTTGCTGATTCTGGTCTGGATCATCAGTTAATACAGTACAGTACGCCGACTAAATTTAAATCAGTTCAATAATATCAATAGTAGGCGGCACCCGGAAACGGAAAGGTACACCGACCAAGCCGGTACCAACAGTCACGAACACATCTGCATGTTCATGACGATACATACCCTTTTTATGTCCCAAAATTGAAACCTTTTTCATGACGTAATTAGTTAGCCAAGGCAGTTCCACCTGTCCGCCATGAGTATGTCCAGACAGCATCAGAGGGCGCGTCGGCAGTTTCGGAATCATATCGACCGTATCAGGGTTATGCGAAAGAATGACCCAAGGCTTGTCCTGAGGCAAGTCTGGCAAACTGCGCATATCGGCTTTACCAGCCCAGAGGTCGCCTACGCCCAAAAGTCGGAATTCATCAAATTCGACAATTTGACCTTCAATATCCATGACCTGATTGACTTGCAATGCATAGTGCAATAACTCTCGAATCGGCGGTCCGGGATATTGCTCATCGTGATTACCATTGACTGAATAGACCGGAGCGTGAATCTCTTTTAAAACCGCCAGTTCCTGTGCCAGTTTATTTTCTGGCTCGTAAGTCCAGTCGCCAGCAACCACCACCAAATCAGGTTGAATATGATTTAATTTGTGTACAATTTGTCGCAACTGACGCTCATGACCCGAAAAAAGACCGATATGTAAGTCTGCGATCAGGGCGATTTTCACCGGCTGCTTTAAACGTTTATCTGCATTGATCTGATATTGTGTCGTTTTCACTTGAATTAAATGCGGCTCGATAAAGCGTGCATAAGTCAAAACCCCACTGAGTAAAAATACAAAAATGGCTTCATGCAGTGAATAATAACCCGTCCATCCAGCATAAATACTGAAGAAAAACAAAGGGATTAATAAATAGGCAAGATAAAACGCCAGCAAATGACCAAAAGCTTTAAAGGGATGAATGGTTTCGGTACGTGATTGGCTCGACCATGCCTGAGCCACAGCCCAGATGGCTAAAATCGCCATCCCCAGATAAAAATAAAACAGTACGGAATTCGAATCCCACATAAATTGGCCTTATTCAGTCGAGCAGCAGATTACTGGCTTTATATTTATCTTTTCATAGCTGGCAATTATACTCAATTCTAATTTTTCATTCTTCGACTTATATGGCCACTGCTCCCCGCGATCAAGTTCACCTTCAATCCTCAGGTTTTATCCGCACTCATCGCTATAAAGCTGGCATTTTACTGAGCTGTAGCCTGGTTCTGGGTCTGCCTGCGTGTAGTACCTTACCCAAGCAAACCGAACAGCCAAGCCAGATGGCATTTGAAACGGATACATCGCAAACCAGCCTGGCACAAATTGTTGAACCTTTACGTGATCAGAACATCGGGTTGACTGGTTATCGCGTGCTGTATGATCCGCTTGAAGCACTGGCTGCTCGGATTCAGCTGATTAATAAAGCGGAACGCAGTCTGGATCTGCAATATTACATCTGGGATAACGACCGAATCGGTGCCCTCGCCCTGCATGCGATTATTCAGGCAGCAGATCGTGGCGTAAAAGTGCGCCTGTTGATGGATGACAATAATGCCAAGAAAATGGAAGGGATTTATCTGGCCTTAAACCAGCATCAAAATATCGATGTCAAACTGTATAATCCCTATCGCTTTCGTAAATACCGCGCCATGGACATGGTGCTGGATTTAAAGCGCATTAACCGCCGCATGCACAATAAAAGCTTTATTGCTGATAACCAGATTGCCTTGATTGGCGGGCGCAATATGAGTAACCAGTATTATAATGTCAGTGAAAGCTATCAGTTCTCTGATGTCGATGTGATGCTGGTCGGTGCAGCATCGGATGAAATCATTCATTCCTTCGATGAATACTGGAATGATGATTATGCCTATCCGGTGCAAGAGGTGGTGAATCCACGGCATCATGGCTTACGTTTTCCAAGCTTAAAAGAACAGCTAGAAACCCATAGTCAGGATCCAGCGACTCAAAATTATCTGGATCTGGCCAATCGTTCCAGAGCCTTTGACCAATGGCTGGAACAAAACATTCAGCTGGATTGGGTGGAAGCTGAAGTGGTCAAAGATCCACCGAGCAAAATCAAAGCCAAGGCCAAAACCGAAGAACACCTGAATTTCCAGTTATTACAGCGCCTGGAAAAACCTGAACAAAGTGTCGATATTGTCTCTGCCTATTTTGTCCCGGAAAAAATTGGTGCAGACCGTTTAAAGAAACTGGCGAATGAGAATATCAAGGTTCGCGTCCTGACCAACTCTTTTAAGGCCAACGACGTTGCCGTGGTGCATGCCTTTTATGCCAAATATCGTCAGGATCTATTGGAAAATGGGGTGCAGCTGTATGAGTTCTTGGCAGCGCCAGAAGCTAATCACCTAAATGCCAATACTGAGGAAATTTCGAAAAAAGCTAAAGTCAGCCTGAAAGGACTGAGCCGTTCCAGCCTGCATGCCAAGTTGATGGCACTGGATCAAAAACAGGTGTTTATTGGTTCTTTTAACTTTGATCCGCGTTCAGCTTATCTGAATACTGAAATTGGCGTGTTGCTGAACAGTCCGTCTTTGGCACGTGCAGTACACGACACCATGGACAAAAATTTAAGCAAATATGCTTATAAACTAGTGCTCGATGCGAATCAGAACATTAACTGGAAAATCAAGAAAGCCAATGGTGACGTTCAAACGTTTACCAAAGAACCAAAAATGAAATGGTATCAGAAAGCTGGACTTAAACTGGTGTCGTGGCTGCCTATTGAAGGCTTTATGTAAGTTTGATTCTTTGAACAAAAACCATAAAAAAGCCTCTTATTGAGGCTTTTTTAATACCCGTGACTGAAGTTCAACTAGGCCAGTCTGCATTTTTTCCTGGACCACACGGGTAAGGCTTTCAACCGTATGCCCTTCCGTGGCAATTGCAGGTAAAGCCACTAAATGTGCAATGACTTGCGGCATTTCCAGTACTTTTTTGACATGGGCAGCAAAACTGATGTCATTGACAAACGGCGCAACCATATCCAGTTCACCCTGCTGATTCACATAACAAATCAGACAGATTTGTACAGGACGCTGCGCTTCAATCGCGGCGCCTAAAATCCGGCCGTGCACTTTTTTGATGGCTCGCCCATCAGAAGTCGTCGCTTCAGGAAAGAACAGCACCGGAATATTCTGTTTCAGGAAACCGGTAATTTGTTCACGAATCCTGACGGAATCTCCTGAACCACGTTTAATAAATAAGGTGCCACCACCCTTGGCCAATTTGCCTAGAATTGGCCAGTTCTCAATTTCTGCTTTCGCCAGAAAAAATACGCGTGCCCCTGAACCCAGAACTGCAATATCGAGCCAGGACACATGGTTACTGACCCATAAGGCGGGTTCACGCGGAATCTCGCCATGCACCTGCACTTCGATATTGAATACTTTGCATAACTGACGGCAAAAATGTTGCACATAGCGCGTATTGGTCGGGTTATTCGGATTTTTATATAAGCCATGACGAAAAACCAAGTAAAACCCTTCACTAATGGTAGCCAATGAAGCTGTGATTTTCCGGCTATACAGGAAAAACTTGGCCAAGCCTTCGATATCTGGAGTCTGGTTTTGTACAGTCGAGTTCATAAAAACGTCATTAAATCCTAAGCGAGATACAGGGAATATCCACGAATTAAACTCATTCTATACTGTTCATTCGCAACTTGCATTGATAATAAAAATCGGCCAATAACATCTAGATCTTCAATTTTAATTGGATTAAAAAATCATTCAAAATAAAGCTATCGAAATATTAGATTGAAAAGGATCGTAGCCATGCCAGATCAAACCCAGCCCGCGAACGACACACCTCAACCTTTACAAGTGCTCAAATATATTTTGGGCGGCACCGTTATCTATGCCGTGGTACTGGTAACACTTGTACAACTGTTTATCAGCGCACTTTAAACCAAAGCCACGCTAATTCGGTATCTGCTCAGCCCTTTTTCAACTACACTAAAGTTTTCAAGTGGAGATTGGCCTGAGTGGAATATTTACAACAACATCGAGGGAAAGAGCGCGTCATTCTGGTGAGTGTCAGCGTACAAATGCTGGATGACCTTGATGCTGAAGAGTTTCGTTTGCTGGCACAGTCTGCAGATGCCGAAATTCTGGAACATATTCATGCTCAGCGGGTTAAACCTGATGCCAAATTTTTTATCGGCTCCGGCAAGGCAGAAGAAATTGCCGAACGTGTAAAAGAACTAGATGCCAATCTGGTCATTTTTGATCATGCCTTAACCCCTGCTCAAGCCCGGAACCTGGAACAGCTAATCAAATGCCGCGTGGTAGATCGTACCGAACTGATTCTGGATATTTTTGCCCAGCGTGCACGTACCTACGAAGGCAAGCTGCAAGTTGAACTGGCACAATTACAGCATTTATCTTCGCGCTTGATTCGTAGTCGTGGCAATCTCGATAGCCAGAAAGGCGGGATCGGTTTGCGTGGTCCGGGTGAAACCCTGCTGGAAACAGATCGGCGCTTGCTACGTATCCGTATGGGGCAACTCAAGGCACGTATTGATAAAGTCCGCCAAACCCGGATGCAAGGCCGTGTTGCCCGTCAAAAAGCAGCTGTTCCAACAGTATCTTTAGTCGGTTATACCAATGCCGGCAAGTCGACCCTGTTTAACTTACTCGCCAACAGCGATGTTTATGCAGCCGATCAGCTGTTTGCCACTTTGGACCCAACCTTACGGCGTCTGGAATGGGATGGAATCGGCAATCTGGTACTGGCCGATACGGTAGGTTTTGTCCGTAATCTTTCCCATTCACTGGTAGAATCCTTTAAGGCAACGCTGGAAGAAACCGTTGAAGCCACACTGTTACTGCATGTGATTGATTCAAGTAGCCCAGAGATGCTGGAACAGATTGAAGCCGTTGACAAAGTGCTGAAAGAAATTGGGGCCGATGTTCCCATCCTTCAGGTCTACAATAAAATTGACTGTAGCGGTGAAGAAGCCAAAATTATTTATCGACGCCCGGGCGAACCGGAACGGGTCTATGTCTCGGCACATAGTGGCGAAGGTATCGACCTGCTGCGTAAAGCGGTACATGAGTCCTTGATGGGGCAACTACAGTCCTTCGATTTAATCCTGAAACCTGCCTACGGCAAGCTGCGTAACCAGCTCTATGGTCTGAATGTGATTCAGTCTGAACATTATGATGATGAAGGCCAACTGCATCTGCACATTCGAATTGCGCCACAAAAACTGGAACAATTGATTAAACAGGCGCATTTACCCTTGGATGAAATTCTGGGCAAACAGGCGCAGCAGTTTCAACGTCCACTGGAAGCGTTTGAAATCCAGTCAAAGATCGAGTAAAACTTGATAAGTAAACTTATTAATATTAATGATCATAGCAATGAACTGGATAAAACGAATAGATTGGCCAGCATGGATTGGCACCCTGTTACTTATTATTGTCTTTCGGGAAGCTTCGGTCTGGTTAATGACTCAACTGAATCATCCTGAATTAGGTAATCTGGTCGGGTTATTGAGCCTTTTAATTGCGCTGTTTACCTGGCGCTACTTTGGCAAACTCCCCGCCCGCCTCGTGGATACCAATAACAAACTGATGAAGGAAAGCGCCTTTGCTTTCCTGCCTGTCAGTGCAGGTGCACTGATGATGCTGGTACATATGGGCCAGAAAATTCCGGCCTTTCTGTTCATCATGTTTTTCAGCACCCTGATTCCTTTATGGATTTACGCCAAAATGGCCAAGCGCTGGTTATAGGAGTTCCGCATGTTATCTATTTTGTATGGCTTTGCGGTTACGCTCAGCGCCTATCTGATTGCCAAACCCTGTAACCGGTTCATACCGCAAATTCCCGTCATCGTGTTCAGCATGTTCTTTGTACTGGCGATTTTATTTGTGCTAGGCATTCCCTATGAAAATTACATGGATGAAGTTAATCCGCTTTTCAACCATTTACTCGGCTATGTGACCGTCGCCCTGGCTATCCCTCTGGCCGCGATGCGCTATGATGACCTGCCGCTCAAGGCCATTATCGGCATTTTAGTTTTTGCCAGTATTAGTGCTGTGGCCTTGCCGATGGGACTGGCTTATCTGCTGCATATGTCCTCTGCAGACATTATGGCGTTTGCTACCCGTGCCGTGACTACTCCAATTGCGATTAATATTGCCACCCTGCTGGATGCACCCATCAGCATGGTCATTCTGATCGTGATTCTTTCTGGCGTGATTGGTGCAGCTTTTTCTCCATTTATTCTAAGACATATCAATGATGAGCGCGCTTCCGGATTGGCTTTAGGACTGGCCGCGCATGCTATTGGTACAGCTCAGGCCTGGCAGCGCGGCAGTGTTGCAGGTCGTTATGCTGCTTTTGGCATGGCGGTAAATGCGGTCTTTACCGCGATCTGGTTGCCAACTTTTATACTTTATTTGCAAAAAATGTGACTAGTGAATCAAATTATTCATTTGTTTTATAGGGTAATCGTTCTTACTATAGAGTAAGAACTCTAATCCAACCTAGGAACAGATATATGAAAAAGGTTCAATTCTTTTCAACTTTACTTTTAGCCTCTTTCAGCCATCTGGCTTTGGCCTCTGACCTTTCAGGGACATGGAGAAATATTGACGACAAAACTGGTTCACCTAAAGCATTCCTCGAAATTCGTGAGACGGCTTCCGGCGTCTATGCTGCCAAGATCACAAAAATCACCCCGCGTCCTGGATATACCCCGAAAGAAAACTGTGTGTCCTGTCCTGCACCTTATACCAATAAACCTATTCTCGGCCTGGATGTGCTCACTGGCTTAAAGCACGTCGGCAATAACAGTTTTGCTCAAGGCAAGCTGCTTGATCCATTATCAGGGAATCTTTATAACACCAAAGCAAAATTAAGTGCTAATGGGAAACGTCTGATCCTACGCGGCTATATCGGCGTTTCAGCACTAGGCCGTAGTCAAACCTGGATTAAGCAGGATTAATTCCTGCTTTATTAAATAAAATGTGACGGGGTTATGCTTTAGTAGATAGAAGCTTGCATTTTAATGCATTAAGTTGTATGAATATTAAACATACGCTTTTTTCATGCAATATAGATTATGAAAGTGTATTAACGTAGTTTGCATCAGCATTCACCACATGGAATTAGGTGAATGTTCATAAAAAAATAAGGATATCGCATGTATAAAATCACACTTTTAACTGTTTTTTCAGCTTCTTTATTCACTAGCTCTCTGGCCTTTGCTCAGGAGTTATCTGGTCTCTGGCAACAGATTGATGATAAAACCGGCTCGCCTAAAGCATTGATTGAAATGAAAACGCAGGCTGATGGCTCGTATACCGGAACGATTACTAAAGTCACACCTCGCCCAGGTTATACACCACGGGAAAAATGTGTCAAATGTCCACCACCTTATACCGATAAACCGATTTTGGGGTTAGACGTCATTAAAGGACTGAAACCCACCAACAAAAATAACTATGCACATGGCCGGGTACTCGATCCACTCACTGGCAAAATTTATGATTTAAAAGGGCGGATTTCTGCCAATGGGAAACGACTGACTTTACGTGGATATATCGGGATCTCTGCGATTGGTCGCACACAAACCTGGATTCGCCAGGATTAATAAAAACAGCACTTTTGTGTTGGGGATATTTTATTCATCTATAAAAAAGGCATAAATATAATGAAACAAACTAAATTAGGATTAATGTTCATCGCTGCACTGATGACTGGGACTGCTTATGCACAGGATCTGACGGGCATCTGGCAGCAAATTGATGATAAAACCGGCTCACCAAAAGCAATTATTGAAATTCGTCAAAATGATAATGGAACTTTTGCTGGAAAAATTATCAAAGTGACTCCACGTCCAGGCTATACTCCACAAAAGACCTGCAATAAATGTCCCGCGCCTTATACCAATCAGCCGATCATGGGCATGGATGTATTGACTGGCTTAAAACATGTGGAAGGCACCAACAATTATGAAAAAGGTAAAGTGATTGATCCATTGGCAGGTAAAGTTTATGACGCTCGAGTGCGTCTAAATGCCAATGGTAAACGTTTAACCTTGCGTGGTTATGTGGGTGTGTCCGCTTTAGGCCGTAGCCAGACCTGGATTCGCCAAGATTAATACCTAATTCTCATTATTCAAAAAAGCTGCCAAATTGGCAGCTTTTTTCAGTGTATCAACTCTATAGTATTCAGATAAGTGTTGACTATTTTAGTAAGATTTCTAACATGAGCGGGCGATGATAAAAATTCTTTGGAATGACTCTCTATGTTTAAAAAAATATTACTTGCCGCGCTTACAGCAGGATGTATGACCAATCTTTGGGCAGACGATATTACCGGGACCTGGCAACAAATTGATGATAAAACGGGGGCGGCTAAAGCGATTATCGTCATTAGCAAAGAAGCAAATAATACCTATTCAGGCAAAATTGTAAAAATCACGCCTCGCCCAGATTATAATCCACGTGAAAAATGCAATAACTGTCCTGCACCTTATACCAATCAGCCTATTTTAGGTATGACCATTTTAAAAGGCCTAAAACTGGTTGAAGGCACCAAGAATTATGACAAAGGTCGTATTATCGACCCATTGGCAGGTAAAATTTATGATGCAAAAATGCGTTTAAACAATACGGGTAAACGTTTAACCTTACGTGCCAGTATTGGCGTTTCAGTTCTAGGCCGTAACCAGACCTGGATTCGAGCAGACTAAATTTTAAAACTAAAAAGCCACGTAATCACGTGGCTTTTTTATGGAATGTGCTTACATCGCCGGATTATCCACTGCAAACATCTGCTGATCTTCTAGGCGGAATGCCATCAGTTGATTACCCCAGACACAACCGCCATCTACATTCTGAATCTTGTTCGAAATGGTTTTACCATTCAAGGCGGCCCAGTGACCAAACAGGATCTGATGACTTTTCGCAGCCTGTGATTCAAACTCAAACCAAGGTTTAAAACCTTCCGGCATCGGATCATCCAGCGCATCTTTAAAGCTGTATTCCAGACGTCCCTCAGCGTCAGTTAAACGCATTCGGGTGAGGTAGTTCACGATACAGCGAATACGTTCATGGCCTTGTAGCTGATCCGACCAAAGTGCGGGTTCTTTCCCGAACATTTCTTTCAGAAAATCATCCAGCACCTCGAAGTCATCATGAGCAATGATCGCTTCGACTTCTTGTGCCAATTGAGCAGTTTTTTCTGCACTCCAGATATTCGGAATCCCAGCATGCGTCAGGATAGTCTGCTCATTTGGAAATAGACACATTGGCTGTTTGCGCAGCCAGTCAATCAAGTCATCACTGTCGATCGCATCAATCACATCACGAACATTGTCTTTTTCTTTCACCGGTTTGATGCCGCGGGCATAAGCCAGCAAAGTCAAATCATGATTTCCCAAGACCGTCGCAGCCGCACCTTGCTCAGCCAGCTTTTTGATAAACCGCAATGCTGCAATTGAGTTTTCACCACGTGCAACCAAATCTCCAGCAAACCAGATAAAATCTTGTTCTGCATCAAACTGGATTTCTTTAAGCAAAGCTTTCAAGGCCTCAAAACAGCCTTGAACATCACCAATCACATAATTATATCGAGCAGTACGGTTCATCGTAATTTAAGCCACCATTTGATCTGAAAGTGCAACAAACTGTTCAAGGGTCAGGGTTTCTGGACGCGCCATCGGGTCAACACCCGCTTTTTCAAAACCCTCTTCAACCAGCATACCCTTCAAGCTGTTACGCAAGGTTTTACGACGCTGGGTAAAGACATGAGATACCAGACGTGCCAGCGCTTTTTCATTCTTCGCCACAATCGGTTTAACTTTATAAGGCTCTAAACGGAATACCGCAGAAGTTACTTTTGGAGGCGGATTAAAAGATCCAGGTGGCACTTCGAACAAGAAAGTCGGTTTACAGAAATATTGAATCATCACCGACAGACGGCCATATTCTTTGGTATTGGGTGATGCGGTAATGCGATCCACGACTTCTTTTTGTAGCATGAAATGCATGTCTTGCACTTTGTCACCAAATTCCAAGAGATGGAATAACAGTGGCGTTGAAATATTATAGGGCAAGTTACCGACCACACGTAATGGACGATCTTCCTGGAACAACTGAGAATAATCGTATCTCAAGGCATCGGCTTCAATAATGGTTAAACGTTCCGGATGCGGCACACGACCCGGCAGGCCAGCAGCCAGATCACGATCCAGCTCAAGTACGGTTAAGGCATCACATTCACCAATTAAAGGTGAAGTCAAAGCGGCCAGACCCGGGCCAATTTCCAGAATGTTCTGACCTGGACGCGGATTGACTGAGCGTACAATTTTGGCAATGACACGCTGGTCATGTAAAAAGTTTTGACCAAATCTTTTTCGAGCCTGATGCCCTTCATCTTTTGGGTTTAAGGCATTAATTTGATACATAAAAACATTTCCAACGTGAGTGATGAACAATAATCAGTGGCGCGCCAGATCGAGGGCTAAATCGACAGCAACGTGCAGGCTGGAACTTTTCGCAAGTCCCGTCCCCGCAAGGGAGAGTGCTGTGCCATGATCAACAGAAGTTCGAATAAACGGTAAGCCGAGGGTAATATTAATGGCTTCACCAAAGCCCTGTGATTTTAACACAGGTAAGCCCTGATCGTGATACATCGCCAGAACAGCATCAGCATCTTTTAGGTTTTCTGGAGTAAATAAAGTATCAGCAGGTAGGCTTAAACTCATGTTGATACCTTGGGCACGATAGCTTTCGAGTACCGGATTGATCACTTCAATTTCTTCCATCCCCAAATAACCGCCCTCCCCGGCATGCGGATTTAAACCGCAAACCAGTATATTCGGCTGTTCAATCTTGAATTTGGATTTCAGGTCGTGAATCAGAATATCAATCACCTGATGCAAGCGTTCAGGCGTAATCGCATCTGCCACGGCACGAAGCGGAAGATGGGTAGTGGCCAAGGCCACGCGTAAAGTTTTGGTGGCCAGCATCATGACTACACGTGGAACACCAGCAAATTCCTGGTAATACTCGGTATGACCACTAAAAGAAATGCCCGCTTCATTTATCACGGACTTTTGTACAGGCGCAGTCGCGACGCCGACACTTTTTCCTGACATGGCATAGTCTGCGGATCGACGCAGTTGCTCCAGTACATAAGCCGCATTGTTCGGATTCAGCTCACCCAATACGACGTCTTGCTGCACGGGAACATGCTCTACAAATAGCTGACCGATGCCTGAAGATGACTCCTGTCCTTGATATTCAATCAGCTCAACCGATAATTTGAGTACCTGAGCACGTTGCTTGAGCATATGAATATCCGCCAATACCACAATTGGGCGCTCATCAACACGATCTGCAAGACTCAGGCAAATATCAGGACCAATTCCGGCAGGTTCCCCACTGGTGACATATAAAGGCAGCATCATCTTCTCAATTTGGCAAAGCTGAGAAATATTATAACCCGATCACGCCTACGCTGTAGTAATCATTGCAAAGAGTACTTATAAATCAATATTTTGATACCATTGAAACTATGGTTACAAATATAGTTGCAGTTTTTGTAGCATATAAAGGCTTAGGTCTTTCTTTCACCAGGGAGATTAGATAAAATACAGCGCTTGAAATTTTAATTTTCATTTGTGATTCTTCACGTATTCGTTTAGAATCGCGTCTCCTTTAGTTTGGACAGATTCCATAGTCCAAACCAACTATAATAGGTAGTGGTTTAATGAAAACTCTCAGCGCTAAGCCAGCTGAGGTTCAACACGACTGGTACGTTGTTGATGCTTCTGGCAAAACTTTAGGTCGCCTTGCGACTGAAATCGCTCGTCGTTTACGCGGTAAGCACAAAACTTCTTATACTCCTCACGTTGACACTGGCGACTACATCGTTGTTATCAATGCTGAAGAAATCACTGTGACTGGTAAAAAGTCACAAGATAAGAAATACTATCGCCACACTGGTTTCCCTGGTGGTATCCGTGAGACTAACTTTGAAAAGTTAATCGCTCACAAACCAGAAGCAGTTCTAGAAAAAGCTGTTAAAGGTATGTTACCTAAAGGTCCTCTTGGTTATGCAATGATCAAGAAAATGAAAGTGTATGCAGGTACTGAGCATCCACACGCTGCTCAACAGCCACAAGTTTTGGACATCTAAGGGATAACAGCACATGGCTACTAATTATGGTACAGGTCGCCGTAAGACCGCAACTGCACGTGTTTTCCTATCAGCTGGTACTGGTAAACTCGTAATTAACAACCGTACTCTTGAACAGTATTTCGGTCGTGAAACTGCTCGTATGGTTGTTAACCAACCACTTGAGCTTCTTGAAGCTACTGACAAATATGACCTTTACATCACTGTTGCTGGTGGTGGTATTGGTGGTCAAGCAGGCGCTATCCGTCACGGTATTACTCGTGCATTGATCGCTTCTGACGAAACTTTAAAACCTGCTCTTCGTCAAGCTGGTTTCGTTACTCGTGATGCTCGTGAAGTTGAACGTAAGAAACTTGGTTTACGTAAAGCTCGTAAACGTCCTCAGTTCTCTAAACGTTAATTCGTTTACCGAATCGGACAAAAAACCCTGGATTTTCCAGGGTTTTTTATGGGTATCAGCTGAATATATGGAAAGATTTTCTTGTTATTGTTCGTGCACATCTTTCCCCCATACACTCTCATGACACCAGAACGACTTCATCAAATAATAATTTGCGATCCCAATACAGATAAATAGCAAAATGACAGGAAGCTTGATCAGCATCTTATTTTCCTCCAGTTGTTTTTCTTATAATCTACCTCGGCTCAAGCCGATTGATCTTTGATGCTTGGTGCTTTTTAGGTTGAATTTTAGTATCCTAGTCTATTCATTAGAAGCTCATCAGGATTTATGTCAGTCGAAAGCGCGCCTCTTCAAGGAATCACTCTCTATAGTCATGTCGATGACTTTCGTTCCCATTGGATTCGCTACGTACTTGCCGAAAAACAGATTAAATATAACCTGATTTTGGTGGATGCCGATGATGAGGATCTGGCCAGCCTTAATCCTTATAATCAATTGCCGATGCTGATCGAAAATGAACTCAAATTATTTAATACTTCAATTATCTCAGAATATGTAGATGATCGTTATCGTCAGAATAAACTATATGCCGATGCCCCAATGCCCCGCGCAGAGCAACGACAATACATCTGGCGCTTTGAAAATGACTGGTTAAAGCTGGCTGATATCATGTTACGCCATCCTGATACGCTAGATAAGAAAGCCAGAACTCAGGCACAAAAGCAGTTACAGGATATCCTGATTTCACTGATGCCACTCTTCCAGCATTTTCCCTATTTTATGTCTGAACAATTTAGTATCCTGGATTGTATGCTGGCACCAATTTTTATCCGTCTGAAACAGATGGGTGTAGAATTACCACAGCAGCAATGCCGTCTGTTTTATTTATATTGCCAACGAATTTTCAGTCGTCCTGCCTTTGTAAAATCCATGACATTGCAGGAAAAGAACCGTTATTCAGCGCAACTCAAGCATCCGTAGAGAAACCTCATGTCCGAACAAGAATTCAGCCTTAGCCCTACCCGTCCCTATATGGCACGTGCAATCTATGAGTGGGTTTGCGATAACAATATGACGCCTTACCTGCTGGTGGATGCCACACGCCCAAATACCATGGTTCCTGAGCAGTTTATTAAAGATGGACAGATTGTTCTGAATATTGTGCCACATGCCGTACATGCGCTGCATATGAGCAATGATGCCATTAGCTTCTCGGCTCGCTTTGGTGGCGTTTCTCGTGATATTTATGTTCCTATGGCAGCAGTACTCGGTATTTATGCACGTGAAAATGGTCAAGGTTTATTCTTTGATCCAGGTGAATATGAGCATACACAAAATGATGAAGATGCTTTAAAATCAAGCACTGAAGAACAAACTGAACAACCAAAGAAAAAACCGACTTTAAGACTATTAGATTAAAAATAATGGAGCAAGTGAATGGCTTTTGATTTAGTACAATATTTTGTTGAACAGATAGAGACTCAAAAGCCTGAGCTTCTAAAAGAATATACAAAAGAAGAAAGACGAAAATATATATCAGAAATCAATGCCTTAACTTTAGGAAAACTTATTACTGAATGGCGTCATAACCCACAAAAAATTTATAATGAAATCAATCATCCTGATGAATTATATATCCTGGAAATCGTGCGTCATCTCGCTACCAGTCCGGAAAATCAATCCACTCTGGATCGAGCCCAGCTTGAGCACAGCACTTCAGAAATTTTTCATTTACAGCTTATTGAATTAAAACAACTGCATGATACCGGCAACCATAATATCCATAGCATTCAGGAATTACTGACCGGGCAAATTGAACATTTATCTGGTCAAGCAGATGATTGGGTTTGGACAACAAACAAGCTAACAGAACTCAAAGGCTCTAAACCAATTGTGCAAGAAGAGCTATCATTGGAAGCATCAATGAAGGAGTTTAATCAAATGGTAAGCCAGAATCAGCAGCATCAAGATGTCGAAGAAGTCATTGTTATCAATACCCCAACATGGGCAAAGATTGTTGAACCCATCGTGGCGATTGTCATTCTTTGGGTATTAATCGCAGCCGTAATGCGCGTGTTTGGCTAAAATAGTCTGCAATAAAAAACCAGCGATTCGCTGGTTTTTTATTTTTTAAGGTTTATAAGATCAGCTTGTAAACTCTTATAGCGCTAGTTTTACAGAGATCCCAATAGGTCAAAAAAATTAACAGGAATTCTCTGTCTCAGAAGAATCTGATCAACTTTGAGATATAGATATGTTAAATATCTTATCTAAAATTCCACGCACAAAAAAATCCCCCTCTGCCTTGGCCATAGGTATCTACACATCTATGAGATACCTAATGCCATTGTGGCTATCTCATTGA
>JQCU01000396.1:0-232 GCA_000761495.1 Acinetobacter idrijaensis | reverse complement strand
TCCTTCACACCATGTTTTTTCTGGTGTTCATGCTGACCTTTCAGCTTTTTGTGTTCCTGGTAAATCGCATCACGTTGGGCTTCCCAGGCTTTTTTTCCAAACAGTAAGGGTTTGTTCTGGGTTAATTCGTTGTGTTGATCGACCAGGCTTTGCAATTTGTCATGACTTTGCTTGAGGCCGCTTTTCACGATCTCCTGGGCAAGCTGCTGATTGAACTCGTTTTGATGTTTGT
>JQCU01000395.1:0-778 GCA_000761495.1 Acinetobacter idrijaensis | reverse complement strand
AAAGGGTACAAATAGCATGATAAAGGGTACAAATAAATTATTGTACCCTTATGTTTATTGGTGTACATTGTTTTCTCATAAGGGTACAAAAATCATGTTCATTTTTTATAAGGTTTGATATCTGAATGAATAAAGAAAATAGTTATGATAAATCTTATCCAGTAACAACAATGGCTATTCAAAACAAAGTTACTGAATGCTTTAAAAGCATGTCTGTAGATGAAAAAAGAATTTTAATTATGGCTTCTCCGATTGCTAGAAATGTCGATGCAAGTGAACAAGATCAAATCTTAATATCTGCTCAACAATTTGCTGATGACTGTGGTATCAAAGTCAATTCTGCTTATAAACAAATTGAAAATGCGTCAAAAAAACTAGTAGATCGGTCCTTTTCATACGTTAATGATAGGGGGAAAAAGGTCTACTCTAACTGGGTAATTGATGCTACTTATGAAGATGCAGGGATATCTTTAAGGTTTACATCTATTGTTTTGGTGATGTTGAAAATTTTAGATAAATACAATCCATACACTCGTTATAAAAAAGATGTAGTTCTAAAATTAAAAAAAGACTACTCAATAGACTTTTACCATTTAGCGAAAAAAAATCAGGCAAAAAATGGCTTTGAATTAACGCTAGATGAAATGTTTACAGAGTTTGGTTTACCAGAATCTTATAGAGATTTGAGGAACTTAAAACGAAGAGTTTTGAAGAGCTCATTAGATGAAATTAATGAATTTACCGATGTAACAGTTGACTATAGTCCAGTTAAAAAAGG
>JQCU01000394.1:0-204 GCA_000761495.1 Acinetobacter idrijaensis | reverse complement strand
TGACTTTATTTCCCTCATGGATGGTAGCTTGTAGCTGATTACCTTGATCGGCATAACTGCGGTGGTCGATTCTTTCCCGATACCCTGCATGTTCGAGGGCATGATTGGCTAGATTTGCCCAGGTGGATCGGATCTGTTTAATTTCTTCCTGGCTTGTTCCCATACCTAAAGTTTTTCTTTTGGTATTATTTAACTCAATATCGG
>JQCU01000393.1:0-385 GCA_000761495.1 Acinetobacter idrijaensis | reverse complement strand
AATTTTTCTCCTGCACGATAAGCCATAGATGCAACCGCAGTTCGTCCCGAACTTCGATTAACCGTCTTAGTGGTACAGTGATAAATTGCCATGCCTTAGCCTTGTGATGGTTTTGCTTTTGCTTTTAAAAATTGCGTAGCAGTTTTTTGGGGTTAAGGGGAATCCCCTTACGCAAACTTTGACTTGGATGAAACCCAAGTCGTAAGTGCGCATTTCATGAAAAACACGATAGCATATAGCCCGCTTGAATTTCAATTCATAGGGCCTTATGCTTGAGTGGTTTTCTATATCCCGAAATCTGAATTATGACAAAAACTGCTGAAACTCTTGAAAAGAAAATCGAAGCCCAATTAGAGAAGCTGAAACAGTTAAAGGCTCGTAAACA
>JQCU01000392.1:0-381 GCA_000761495.1 Acinetobacter idrijaensis | reverse complement strand
CAAAGCAATTATTCAGGGTCTTAATGACCTCCACAGCTCTAAACGTAATTCATCTGGCTTTGCCTGTACTTACTTCCTCCATGAAAAAAAGTGTTGATAATGCTCATAATGCTGCCCAGCAATTTCCTCCCTTCTCAAGACTATTCTGGCTTCCTGGGTACTTAAAAACAGGGCTTAGAGTATGGCTGCTGACAAAATTGCACTCTAAACGCTAGCTTAGGTCTTCTGCGGCCGCGATATCCTGCAGATGCATCCAGTACTAGTATGGCCCGGGGGATCCTAGAGACCATTCGCGATTCCATGAGACTCCAAGGGTTCTGCACAACTTATGCACCTCTATTAGATCATTGTGTTCTACGAAGCCTGGACTGCATTACATAT
>JQCU01000391.1:0-29523 GCA_000761495.1 Acinetobacter idrijaensis | reverse complement strand
CGATCAACCAGTAAAAATCCACACAAGTTGTTCTTCATAATCTCTTAATGATCTTTCCAACACCTCGTCAGTGCCAGAAGCTGGACTTCGATAAACTCAACAACTCCGCCATTCTGCTTCGTTCGTTTCCGTCTATCTCGTCGGTATGTGCTCATTATAGGGCAATTTCTTACACGTGCAAGCGCTTTTAACGCACAGGAATCACGAGTGTTTTATTTTTATGCACCAAATTGGTTCAATTCCATACAATTCATTACATAAGTACATATTTTTAAAACAGAAATATAAATTAAATATTTCTGCTTTATTCTATGCCTAGTTTTTCACGACTGGTGCTTTAATCGTCACACTGGTGATTTTTACAGGGTTCACCGGCACATTTTGATGCATTCCATAGTTTCGGGTCGGTACTTTAGCAATCTGATCGACGATATCCATACCTTTAGTGACCTTACCAAATACCGCATAGCCGGCATTTCTAGCAGAACGATCCAGGAAATCATTATCGACCAGGTTCACAAAGAATTGTGCTCGGGCAGAATCCGGCTGATTGGTACGCGCCATGGCTAAAGTACCGCGTTTATTTTGCAGACCATTCGATGATTCATTTTTAATGGGTGCTTGAGTATTGGCTTTTTCTTGCATGTTCACATCAAAGCCACCACCCTGCACCATAAAGCCTGGAATGACGCGGTGAAAAATCGTGTCCTTATAGAAGTTGCTCTTTACATAGCTTTCGAAGTTCTTTGCCGAGATTGGAGCTTTGTCATTGAAGAGTTCAATTTCAATATTTCCAGATGAAGTCTTCATCTCAATAATCGTATTTGCAGCGAAGCTTGGTAGACTGACCGCAGCAAGTGCGATGACACATAATGATTTCTTTAACATTTATTAACTCATCTACTTAGAAGTAATGGTTGTGAATGACTATATATTAATCTTTTATAACTCATAATGCAGTGACCTGCCGACTAAAGACAAGAGAATAAGAATGAAGCATGCATTATTACAGGAGCAAAATATCCACCAGTTTCCACCTTGGCATTTGCAGGGTGAGGGTTTTATTCTGAATTATTGGCTGACCCCAAGCTTTATTGAGCAAGCGAAACAGTTCCGTATTGCGCCTTCTCCGCTGGGTCGTATGGTCCAAGTCTTATTGGTGCGTTATCACACTTCGCCGATTGGCCCTTATGAAGAGTTACTGATTCTGGATCATCCTTTAATTAGTAAACGGCGCCTCAGCTCGATTCCTAAAATTTATGTGTCTACCCATGAGTCTGTGGTACACGGTCAGCATTTATGGGGCATTCCCAAAGAACATGCGCAATTTGAATGGCAGGAAAAGGATCAGGAAGTACTGTGTCAGATTCAACACCAGAACCAGCATATGACGATTCGGCTGAAGAAAACCAAATCTGCACGCCAGTTCTATATTAATAGTCATCATATTCCAGCGTCTATGTTGAAAATCCAGCAAGCCTGGAAAGGCCAGCGTTTTCAGTTTAGTCCACAGTTTCGCGGTCACCTCTCCAAACTCTCGCAAGTAGAATGGCAAGATGCCGAGAATATATTTCCAGACTTTTCCAAAGCCAAATTGCTGCAAAGCTTTTATGTCCCCAAATTCAATCTGATCTTTCCTGAAGCGCAGATCAGCAGCAAAGTATAAGAACTGATAAAAACCTATCTATAAAAAAAGGTGTTTCATGAGAAACACCTTTTTGCATTTATGCTTTCGATTTAACTATTTTTGTCCCAGAATTTGCGGAAGTTCTTGCTGATCTCAATCACATATTTTTTGGCACGGCGGGAGATCGGGGTCAGGTTGATAAAACCATGGGCCTGATCGGTATATTCATCATAATGAACAGCTACACCATTCTGACGCAACTTGTGTGCATAGATTGAACCCTCATCATGCAGGACATCATGACGTGCTGTAATCACATAACTTGGCGGCAAGTTTTGCAATTCACCATAGGTCGGTGAAATCAGCGGATCATCCAGTTCAATCTGATGGGTTTGGGCATACATTAAGGTCACCAGATCAATATCCTGCTCTGAAAGTACCAGTCCATCTTTATAGGCATAGAAAGAAGGATGGCGGCTTTTAAAGTCGACCGCCGGATAAAGCAAAAGCTGCGCTCGTGCAGCATAAGATTTGCCTGCACTGCGCTGTGCCACGACAGTAGCCAGATTTCCACCCGCACTGTCCCCTGCCACGGCAATCCGGTTTTTATAGACTTTTAGCTGCTTGCTATGCTGATGTGCCCACGCCAAGGCATCTTCACAGACTTGTACCATCTGCAAGGGGCTAAATTCTGGCGTCAGCGGATAAGCTACGCTTAGCACCTGTACTTTGGCATGTACTGCCAGCAAGCGACAGAATTCATCATGGCTGTCCAGACCGCCCACCATAAATGCACCGCCATGATAAAAAATCACCATCGGCAACTTCTTTTGTGGAGCTGGATGATAATGCCGGGCAAAGATGCTGCCACTCTGTAGAGGAAGGCGGAGCTCTTCAACAAATTTGACCGCGGTCGGTCTAGCCCGGATGGCTTTCATACGTGCATCAAACAATGTGCGCGAATGAGCCAGATCCTCACTAATAAAACTGCTATGCCCCTGTTTTATCTGGATGGCCATCAGGCATTTAACCAATGGATCTAAATCAGGATAAACATGAGGATAATCCAGAGCCTTGACCAATGCTTCCTGTGCAATGCCAGGTAAGCGGTCCAGCATACGCGCTGCCGTCCCTTGTCCCTTTTCCATCACACTTTTCAGAACCGGAGGATTCACAGTCATTATTTTTAGTCCTTATTCTCTTAATTCTTCATAGTTTCTACACGATTAGTGTTTCAGTGACCATATTCTTATATAAGTCTTAATATCAATGTACATATAGCTTCTACTCGATACGTTACCCTCATTTATAAAAGATATCATTGACCGTTTAAAGGTTATTTTTGACGTACTTTTGCGAGCTTAAGTATATTTTTTATTACAAATCGGGAGGATGCCTATGGCTAGAAAAATTATAGCTCTGTCTTTGGCGACTGCATTTTTAGCTGTAGGCTGCGTCGCATTTCCTGAAGATGGTGGCTATTATGACGGCCGCTATGATCAGCGTTATGACCGTCGCTATGAACTGGACCGGCATTATGAACAAGATCGTCGCTATGAGCGGCAACGCTGGGAATATGAACAGCAACACAAACGTATTGAACTCGATCGACGTAAACAGGAATTACAACGTCGCAATTGGGAGCAGGATCGTAAAAGAAAGTTAGAGCTTGATCGACGTAAAAGCCAACTGGAACGGCAGCGCCATGAACAGCAACGTAAAAATATCATGACGCAACGGCAAAAACAGGCAGAAGCAGAACGCAAGCGTCGTCAGGATCTGGAGCGTAAACGTGCAACAGATCAGCGCAGTAAAAAAGTCCAGCAAAATCGTTCTAATCAACGCTGGAATGACAACCGACGCCATCAGGAACAACGTTCACGGGATCGTCGTGACTAAGACTTGAATCACCCTCTCTATTAAAAGCCCAGACTGGGCTTTTTTAATGAAAAAGGTAGCTGCCAGATAGACAAAGACCCTAAAGAAAATTTCTTTAGGGCCTTTGCAGAGGGTTATGTTAAACGAACTTCCACTTCGCTTATGCTTCTCAGCAATTCAACCAGAACATCCTGTTCTCTACACAAATTATCCTATCGAATCAACTTGCTCTCATGAAGCGGACATTCACTATCCAAGCTGTAAGTTTTATCTTACAAACCGCTAAAATAGAGACGACTGATTCCAACAAATTCAAAAAAGGTAAATTCTGGACAAAAAAAGGCTTATCTAGAGAACAGGATAAGCCACGAAAACACATTTCAAAATAAGAAGAAACTACAGCGATAGAATCTGGAATAAATATTAATCAAAAGTTCATCTATTGTGAAAGACTTTATTGCTTAGATATTAATCGTTTTTATGTCTAATAAATAAACAGGCAAAAAAAAGCTGAGTTTTGGGGATACTCAGCTTGAAAAAAGCAATTCTAAAATAGGGCAACAGCAACCCGGTTCGGCTCTCTCCTCTGAACAAGGTCGCTGTTAATAGAAGTATGATGCAATTTTTTTACCAATACTTAAAACGGATTAAAATTATTAATTTGATTCAAAAATAAGATTATTCATTTTTTATGTTTATATTCAAATACTTAATTCTTAGATTTAGTCGCGAATTGAATCTATTCAGTTCAAAATTCGGATTCATCGCTGCTGATGTCCGTGTATTTTATTCTCATCCTATCCTGCTGTTGTGTTCTGAATAGCTTGTTCTGCTATCCGCTGGATTCAGTATTTTGTATAAATCTTAAATTTAATCTGGGTCGACGCTTGAATTTTTACACCCTGCCCCGATTTCTTTAGGTAATCAAGAACTTCACAACCATGGCAGTTCAGCATAAACGCAGTGAACACTGAGGCCTAAGGACTGTACATGTTTAAGAACCCATTTAAACGGAGTAAATCAATGGCGACTGAGCAAAACGAGCAAGCTCAACAACTTGAGCAAGAGCAAGCGGAACAAGATACAGCGCAAACTCAAGCTGAAACCGAGCAGGCTGAAGTTTCCGTTGAGTCTTTACAAGAGCAGATTGCGCAGCTTGAAGGTGATTTAAAGTTAGAAAAAGCCCGTACCGCCAATGCAGTCTATGAAGCACAAAAAAGTGTTGAACGTATTCAGCGTGAATCTGAAAAGCATAAAGATACGGTTCTGGAAAAGTTCTCTAAAGAGCTTCTAGAAACAGTCGACAATCTGGAGCGTGCCATTGTGGCTGCAGGTGAAGAGCAAACACCATTGCGTGAAGGCGTTGAACTGACCCTTAAATCGTTATTGCATACCTTGGAGAAATTCGGGGTTGTGGCAGTAGACACCAACAACGGTTTCAATGCTGACCTGCACCAGGCAGTCGGGATTGATCCAAATGCCAAAGCCAATGAAATTGGGACTGTTTTGCAAAAGGGCTACACGCTCAACAGTCGCTTATTGCGTCCTGCTATGGTGATGGTCGGCGCTTAAGCCAAATAATTTCGGGAGTTTGTGAAATTTTTCAAAAAATTTACTTGAAAAAAATCGAACGGCTCTCATATCGGATAACAAGTGTAAATCACAAAAAAATTTTAGAGGAAACATCCAAATGGCTAAAATCATTGGTATTGACTTAGGTACTACAAACTCATGTGTTGCAGTACTTGAAGGCGACAAAGTTAAAGTAATCGAAAACGCTGAAGGCGCACGTACCACTCCATCTATTATTGCCTATAAAGATGGCGAAATTCTGGTAGGTCAATCTGCAAAGCGTCAAGCAGTAACAAATCCGAAAAACACATTGTTCGCGATCAAACGTTTGATCGGTCGTCGTTATGAAGACCAAGCGGTACAAAAAGATATCGGTTTAGTTCCTTACAAAATCATCAAAGCAGACAACGGTGATGCTTGGGTTGATGTCAACGACAAAAAATTGGCGCCACAACAGGTTTCTGCTGAAATCTTGAAAAAGATGAAGAAAACTGCTGAAGATTACCTGGGCGAAACCGTAACTGAAGCTGTTATTACTGTTCCTGCTTACTTCAACGATGCACAACGTCAAGCAACTAAAGATGCAGGTAAAATTGCAGGTTTAGAAGTTAAACGTATCATCAACGAGCCAACTGCTGCGGCACTTGCGTTCGGTATGGACAAGAAAGAAGGCGACCGTAAAATCGCGGTTTACGACTTGGGTGGTGGTACTTTCGACGTTTCAATCATTGAAATTGCTGACCTTGATGGTGACCAGCAAATCGAAGTATTGTCGACTAACGGTGATACGTTCCTAGGTGGTGAAGACTTCGATAACGCGTTAATCGAGTTCCTGGTTGAAGAGTTCAAGAAAGAACAAAACTTTAACCTGAAACAAGATCCACTGGCGTTACAGCGTTTAAAAGAAGCTGCGGAGAAAGCGAAAATCGAGCTTTCTTCTTCAAATGCAACTGAAATCAACCTTCCATACATCACTGCTGATGCGACTGGTCCTAAACACTTAGTGATCAACGTAACACGTGCAAAACTTGAAGGTCTGGTTGCTGACCTGGTTGCGCGTACCATTGAACCTTGCCGTATTGCGCTTAAAGATGCAGGTCTTTCGACTTCTGACATCTCTGACGTGATCCTGGTAGGTGGTCAGTCTCGTATGCCAATGGTTCAACAAAAGGTTCAAGAGTTCTTCGGTAAAGAGCCACGTAAAGACGTAAACCCTGATGAAGCAGTCGCAATGGGTGCTGCGATTCAAGGTGCGGTACTTTCAGGTGACAAAACTGACGTACTTCTACTTGACGTAACTCCGTTGACACTTGGTATTGAAACCATGGGCGGCGTGTTGACTGCAATCATCGAGAAAAACACCACGATTCCTGCGAAGAAATCTCAAGTGTTCTCAACCGCTGCGGACAACCAGCCTGCTGTAGACATTTCAGTTTACCAAGGTGAACGTAAAATGGCGCAGCAAAACAAATTGTTGGGTAACTTCCAGTTAGGCGACATCCCACCTGCGCCACGTGGTGTGCCACAAATTGAAGTATCTTTCGACATCAATGCTGATGGTATCTTGAAAGTATCTGCGAAAGACAAGAGCACTGGTAAAGAGCAATCGATCCAGATTAAAGCAAACTCAGGTTTGTCTGATGCTGAAATCGAAGCAATGATCAAAGATGCTGAAGCGAATGCTGAAGAAGACCGTAAATTTGAAGAGCTTGCAAAAGCACGCAACGAAGCGGATGCTTTAGTTGCTTCTTCACAAAAAGCAGTGAAAGATCTTGGTGAACAAGTAACAGCTGACGAAAAAACTGCTGTTGAAACGGCGGTTTCTGAGCTTGAAGCTGCAACTAAAGAAAATGACGTTGAAGAAATCAAAGCGAAAACTGAAGCGCTGCAAAATATCATCATGCCAATTACACAACGTGCATATGAAGCTGCTCAAGGCCAAGGTGGTGCGCAAGGTTTTGACCCGAATGCATTCCAAGGCGGCGAAGGTCAATCTCAAAAAGCGGACGACGGCGTTGTAGATGCTGAGTTCACTGAAGTGAAAGATGACAAAAAATAATTTGTCGCTTTAACTGAAAAAACCGCGCGAAAGCGCGGTTTTTTTATGTCTCGACTTAAAAGAATAAAATAAAAATTACTAAAATTTGATCGTATTTTCAGGAAAAGCTGTTTAAGTTAAATCCAACATTAAAATACCCTGAACCCATGAAAATTCTAATTTTGCTGCCTTTACTGAGTTGCTTGGGCCTGACAGCGTGTAGCCTGCCCGTTTCATCTCTCCTATCTCAAAGCACTTCGACTCAATCCACCCAAGCCATTGCCCAATTATTTGATCAGGCGCAAAGCGCGGGTGTTCTAGTGATTCAGCGTGGTCAACAGATACAGGTTTATGGTAATGATTTAAGCCGTGCAGATACCGAATATGTTCCCGCCTCTACTTTTAAAATGCTCAATGCCCTGATTGGCCTGCAACATGGCAAAGCCACAACCAATGAAATTTTTAAATGGGATGGCAAGAAACGCAGTTTTGCAGCCTGGGAAAAAGACATGACTCTCGGCGAAGCCATGCAAGCTTCTGCTGTACCCGTGTATCAGGAACTGGCACGTCGCATTGGCCTTGAATTGATGCAACAGGAAGTACAACGCATCCAATTTGGTAATCAGCAGATTGGTCAACAGGTCGATAACTTCTGGTTGGTAGGCCCTTTGAAAGTTACTCCAAAACAGGAAGTCCAATTTGTTTCTGCGTTGGCCCGAGAGCAACTGGCCTTTGATCCTCAAGTCCAGCAACAAGTCAAAGCCATGTTATTTTTACAGGAGCGGAAAGCTTATCGACTATATGTCAAATCCGGTTGGGGCATGGATGTGGAACCGCAAGTCGGCTGGCTCACCGGCTGGGTTGAAACACCGCAAGCCGAGATCGTGGCATTTTCACTGAATATGCAGATGCGAAATGGTATGGATCCGGCGATCCGCCTTGAAATTTTGCAGCAGGCTTTGGCCGAATTAGGGCTTTATCCAAAAGCTGAAGGATGATGCAAATAAGCATGGGAAAGGCATTAAAATTAAGCTATATTTTTAAAAAATAGACATTTAAATAAAAAATATGCGTCTTCTGCTCTGTCTGCTCGTAGTGGGATTGATCATGTCTGCCTATCTACATATGCAGGCCCAAACCCATCCTCAACTGCGCTATAACTCGCTGGCTGATCGCTTGACGCATCCTTTCGATACACGCTTACGTTTCCGAATTGATCAGGTCGATTCAGGCTTTGGACTAAGTAAAGATCAAGTCATTCAACTGAGCAAGGAAGCGATCGAAATCTGGCATCAGGGAAGCAATCGTGATGATTTGATGGTCTATGATGAAAATGCCAGGCTGAGTATTCACCTGATCTATGATCAACGCCAGCAAGACTATGATGCCTTGAAGAAAGTCGAAAAACAGTTGCTGGCAGATGACGCCAAGTATCAACGTCAGGTCAAAAATCTGGAAGCATCCCATCAGCATCTGGAAAGTCAGCAGCAACGCCTCATTCAGCAAAAAAACCAGATCAATAGTGAATTTCAAGCCTTACAGCAACGACGCCGTCAGCCAAATTTATCTGCTTATGAACATGAGCAGATTGAATATGAGGTTTTGGCTTTACAGCGCAAATCGGAAAGTTTTCAACGGGAACTTCAGTACCTTCAGGAACAGCAAAGTTCCTTTAATATGAATGTTTCCATGCATCAACATGGTCTGCAAAACCATCAGCAGAATATCATTCAAGCCCAACAGCGTTTCCCTGCCCGCGAATTTCATAAAGGCGTGTTTATGGGTGATCAAATTCATGTCTATCAGTTTGATGCAGAAGATGATCTCCGTCTGACTCTGGCACATGAACTCGGACATGCCTTGGGGCTGTATCACCATAATGACCCGGAAGCACTGATGTATCCGGTGCTGGGTAAACAGAATCTGCAACACTTCCAGCTGCGACCTGCAGACAAGACCTTGCTTTATAACCGTTAAGTGATCAGCTTGAATTCCCTAATTAATTTAAGTGTATAAGTATTATAAAAAACACTCTATTCTGATTTCATGTTATTGTGATTGGCTACATTGTTCAGGCCATCTTTGGAGATTCGTGTGAGTTACTACCATATTTTAATTGAAGTAAATGACCACATTAGTACGATTGATGAAACCCGTGATATCGAAATCTTTGATATCGAGGACATCCAACCCTATCTTCATTCGATTTTGCTGCCTTATTTCAATGAACAACTGATTGAACTCGACGATGAAAATCTGGAATATAAAGATATTCTGCATCTGGAAATCAAACAGACTTTATTGCCGATCAATGACCTGATCGAAGAAGAACAGCGTCTGTTGCCAAGCGATACCGACATTACCATTAGCGCCTATGAAATTTTCAATAACCGCGAGTTGAGTCAGGATGTTACTACTGTAATCTTTGATCTGCTTGAAGCGGTAAAACTGGATAGCTAAACTTTCCTCCAGATATAAAAAAGTCCTCATTGAGAGGACTTTTTTTGTGCATGGATTTAGATCGAGAATGAAGATCCACAACCACAGGTCGTGGTCGCATTCGGGTTTTGTACCACGAAACGTGAACCTTCCAGACCTTCTAAATAATCTACAACTGAACCGACCAGATATTGATAACTCAATGAATCGACTAAGACTTTAACATCACCATTGGCAAATTCTGCATCATCTTCATTCTGGCTTTCCGCAAAGTTAAAGCCATAAGAGAAACCTGAACAGCCGCCACCGGTCACATAGACACGGAGCATTAAGTCTTGGTTACCTTCACTGTCACGCAACTGGCGTACTTTATTTGCGGCATTGTCGGTGAGCACAAGCGCTTGGGCATTCATGGCGGATTCCTCTGTTGAATGGAATGTCTTTAAAAAGAAAAGACCATATTTAAGTATAGCACACTCAATATATGGTCAGTCTGCACAGATTAAAAGTCAAATCAGAGTAATTTTATCAGGATTATTTGTAGTTCTCATCCTGTAAGGCACATTCAAAGTTTTTCGGATTCTGTTTGCAGCGGAATTGCCACAGCAATTTCATCATGCGTTTGTCATAAACGCCGCGTTTGGTCAGGTCAATTCGGGAATCCCGCATCATTTTCTGGTAACCCGGTTTGTCTGCTGCAGGAATATCCATCCAGTATTTTGCTGGAATGTCCGCTTTCATTTTCCCCAAAATACCAAAGGCACGTGGTAACTGACTTCTCACCCATTCACGTGATTTCTGTCCGTAACCTGCCGGAAATTTATCTGGACGGATAATGATATTACCAGTGACCTGCAACACCGGATAATTCACAATCGCGCCTTTGCTACCCAAGCCTTTATGTAATTCCAGCGGTTTAAATACTGCTGCTGGTGCACCAATAATATCCACTTGGCCATTGTTAAACTTGGCACCAAAATTGGTGACATCGGCACTCACTGCCTGTGCGCCGACCTGCTGTACCATGATTTTTTGTGCTTCATCATAATCAAGTACGGCAATTTTTTTACCGGCTGCTTTGGCAACGGTATTAATACTGCGGTCGTTCACTAACAGAAAAGCATCACCTACAGGAATGACACCGACTACCTCATATTTGCCTTGCAGCATATGTTTGGCAAAAGTTGGACTGGCCAGTCCCTGCATCACTTTAACCGCCAGATTCAGATCTGGAATTGCACCAATGGCATCGAGTGAACCAGTAAAATTATTAAATTGACGGCCACGCATACCGGTAACACTGATCCCATCACATTTCCCGGCTTTAAAATCTTCTGCAACCACCGCTTCATTGGTATTGACCCGCAGTTCGACATCTGCACCCCAGTTTTTGGCTGCCAACTGATAGTCTTTCATCACACTATAGACATCACCGTTTTTACCAACCAGATCAAATACGCAAATCACCTGTTTAGCTTGCGCCAGACCTGAAACAGCCAGTGTCGCCGTAGCCAATGCCAGTGCTTTCCATCCTCTATGCATCATCCTCATTTCCTTATCGCTTGTTTTTGTTATTGCACTTTTAGTCACATGTGATTGTTTTTTATATAAAACATGCGAATTTAATAGTTAATCAAGCTTAAGCTATTTTATTCGCTGCACAATGGCAGATCTGACCTGGTTCAGCCATAAAAAAAGCCTAGATCAATCTAAGCTTTTTTCTTTAAAAATCAGATTATTCGCCAGCAATTGAACATTCAAAGTTGGCCTTATCGACAGAACAGCGTGCACGTTTTAAGACCGACATCATGCTGGCATCATAGATTCCGCGTTTGGTCATATCCATCCGGCCATCACGTAACATTTTCTGATACTTGGTTTTATCTTCAGCGCTCAGATTCATTTTATATTTCGACGGAATACCCGCTTCCAGACGGCTGATCATCCCCATGCTCTTTGGCAGGTTTTTGATAAACCAGTCACGCGATTTTTGTCCAAAACCTGCGGGGAATTTTTCCGGACGAATCACAAAATCAGAGGTGACATGCAGTACCGGGAAATTAAACATTGCGCCGTTATTACCCAGACCTTTATAGATTTCTAATGGCTTGTAGGCATAAGCAGGTGCACCGACCATATCCACCTGACCATTGTTAAATTTGGCGACAAAGTTAGAAACATCGGAGATCACTGCCTGCGCACCGACGCGCTGTACCATGATTTTCTGGGCATCGTCATAGCCGAGTACGGCGAATTTCTTCCCTGCGGCTTTTTCAATCGAATTGATATTCTTGTCACGAACAAAAATAAATGCTGAACCCAACGGTGAAATACCGGCAATTTCGTATTTTTTGCCGCCCATATTACTGACCATTTTCGCTGCATTACGTTTGTCCAGAGCAAAACTGATCGCACGCTGGGCAATGGCATTACTTGGTGCACCGCCCAGTGCATCAATAGAACCGGCAAATTTATTGTATTGACGGGCACGCATGGCTGTCATAAACACACCATCACATTTACCGGCCTTGAAGTCATTGTCGGCAACCGCTTCATCCTGACGGGCAATCAGATTGATTTCTGCGCCCCAGCCTTTTGCAGCCAGTGCCCATTCTTGCGCCATCTGGAAAGACTCACCGGATTTACCCAGTAAGTCAAACACACAGATATCGACTTTTTCTGCATGCGCCGCACTTGCAAAACCAAATGCAGAGAATGCAGCCAATGATAAGAGTGTTTTTTTCATTGTAGTTATCCTTTGAAATCTTGTTATTCGCTGAGTGTCCGTACACGGGACAAATATTAAGCAAGTTTAATTAAAAAAAATAGAGCATTTACTCCATTTAAAACCGGCATTTTGGCCTATAAAGATAAATCAGCAATAGTTGCCTAAGTTATTTTTAAATATATATTTAAATATCAATATCTTAATGTTTAAAACTGCTTTCTTATAATTACATTTACCCAGATATAGTTACAAAGATATACATGATTTCAGATTTATTCGCCACCAATCGAACATTCAAAATTGGTTCTTTCTACCGTACAACGCGCGCGTTTCAATACGTTCATCATGCCCTGATCATAAATCCCCTGTTTGGTTAAATCGATCCGCCCATCACGCAGAATCTTTTGGTAGGCCACACGATCTTCACGGCTTAGATTCAGAATATATTTGCTTGGAATCTCAGCTTCCATGCGCTTGACCATGGCAAAGCTGCGCGGTAACTGTTTCACAAACCAGTTTCGGGATTGTGCGGCAAAGCTTGCCGGAAACTCTTCCTGACGAATAATCAGATCAGCAGTGACATTAATCACCGGAAAATTAATCATTGCGCCTTGACGGCCTAGTCCTTTCTGTAATTCCAGCGGTTTAAATGCATAAGCCGGTGCAGCGACAATATCCACTTCGCCCTGATTAAACTTGCGAATAAAATTGGAAATTTCCGACATGACCGGTACTGCTTCAATCCGGTCGACCATGATTTTTTGCGCATAGTCATAATGCAGCACGGCAAATTTCTTGCCTTTGACCTGTTCCAGTTTATTTAGAGTACGATCACGAACAAAAATATAGGCTGGGCCAATCTGACCAATACCCGCCACTTCGAATTTTTCTTTGCCAATCTGGGTGATCAGGCGTTTGCTATTGCGTTTATCCAGTACATAGCTGATGGCTTTCATGGCAATGTCATTATTCGGCACGCCGCCAATTGCATCAATCGATCCAGCAAATTTGTTATAAGCCCGGGCACGCATTGAGGTCATATAGAAGGCATCACATTTTCCGGCTTTGACGTCCTGATCGACCTTGGCTTCATCCTGATAAGCGCTTAGCTGAATTTCGGCACCCCAGCCTTTTGCTGCCAGCGCCCATTCCTCCAGCAGTTTGTAAGACTCACCAGATTTCCCCAGTAAATCAAAAACACAGACATTCACTCTGGCTTGAGTTGAAGTCGACACCAAAATGCCCAGTGCCGATAAAATTAAACATCCCTTTTTCATTTTTATTTGACTCTATGATATTTTTTGCTCCATCAGCCTGAACTATAAACCACTGTTCATGCATAAAATAGAGCTTTTACTCAACTTATGCGTCCACCCTAGATCAATTGACAGAGGTGAAAAGCACACTTATTTCAGCAAAAACGGTAAGATTTTTCATTTTCACAGGGCTTTCCTTTAGAATAGGCGCATCTTATTTCTTAGCTTTGATTTCTCAATGATTCAGTTAGACCATTTATCTATACGTCGCGGTGGACGTGTTTTATTTCAAAAAGCGTCGATGCAGTTACACCCAGGATGGAAAATTGGCCTAACCGGTGTCAATGGTGCTGGAAAATCAACCCTGTTTTCAGCCTTGCTCGGCGGCATGGAATCGGACACCGGTTCGCTGACCCGACCTGCGGTATGGACCGTAGCGCATATGGCTCAGGAAATCAAAGCACTGAATATGAAAGCCATTGATTTCGTCTTGTCGGGCGATGAAGAATACTGGGATATTCAGCAGAAACTCGATCAACCGGATCAACTGGATGATGCAGAACTGGCTCATTTATATGGCCGTTTTGATGAAATTTCAGGTTATTCTGCTCCTGCCAAAGCTTCACAACTGATGGCTGGTCTGGGCTTCTTTGAACATCAATCACAGCTGGATGTTTCAAGTTTTTCCGGTGGCTGGCGTATGCGTTTGAATCTGGCACGTACCCTGATGAGCCGATCAGACTTACTGCTCCTCGATGAACCAACCAACCATCTGGACTTGGACGCAATTCTCTGGCTCGAAGACTGGCTGAAAGCCTATGAAGGTACGCTGGTACTGATTTCGCATGACCGGGACTTCCTCGATGCGATTACCGATCACATTTTACATATCGAAAATCAGGAACTGATTTTATATACCGGTAACTATTCGACTTTTGAGCGCACCCGTAGTGAGCGTTTAGCGCAGCAGCAACAGGCGTATGAAAAGCAGCTGGAAACCCGCGCGCATCTGCAAAAATATATTGACCGTTTTAAAGCGCAAGCGACCAAAGCCAAACAGGCACAGAGCCGGATCAAACAGCTGGAACGAATGCAGGAACTATCTGCAGCCCATGTCGATACGCCATTTACCTTCAGTTTCCGTGAACCGACTAAAATGAGTTCGCCGTTATTGCAACTGGAACATGCCGATATTGGTTATGGCGACAAGCTGATTGTCACCAATGTAAATTTACAGATCACGCCAAACAGCCGGATCGGTTTGCTTGGGATGAATGGTGCCGGTAAATCCACGCTGATTAAATCGCTGGTCGGTGACCTGAAACTGATTCAGGGTCTGCGGAAAGATTCAGAATTACTGAATATTGGTTATTTTGCCCAGCATCAAATGGATGCACTGGATGGTAATGCCAGCCCAATGTTACAGCTGGCACGTATCGCAGATAAAAAAATCAGTGAAGCCAGTCTACGCTCCTTCTTGGGTAGTTTCGGTTTTAGTGGCGAACGTATGGATACGCCAAGCGAAAGCTTCTCAGGCGGTGAACGTGCACGTTTGGCCCTAGCACTGATTGTTTGGCAGCGTCCGAATGTACTGATTCTGGATGAGCCGACCAACCATTTAGACCTGGATATGCGTCATGCACTGACTATGGCTTTACAAGATTTTCAGGGCGCGGTAGTTCTAGTTTCGCATGAACGTCAGCTCATCGCCAGCGTCTGTGATGAACTGCTACTGGTACATAATGGTCAATGCCGTGAGTTTGATGGTGATCTTACTGCCTATGCTGACTGGTTACGCCAAGCCCGTATTGAGATGATTAAAAATGGGCAAAAGCCAGCAGAACCGGTGAAATCCCAAGTCGAAGTCAAACCGACTATTTCCAAACTGGACAAGGAAGCACAACGTAAGGAAGCTGCTCGCCAGCGGGAACTAAGTCGTCCGATTCGCAAGAATATTGAAAAATGCGAAGCACAGATGGCCAAACTACAGCCGCGACTGATTGAAATTGAAAACCTGCTGGGTGACAGTGCTTTATACGAAGCATCACGTAAAAATGATTTGCTGAAACTGATGAATGAGCAAACCGAGCTAAAAGCCAAACTGGAAACAGCCGAAGAGCAAATGCTAGAACTGATGATGGAACTGGAAAGTCTGGAACAGACGTTCTAAAGCTCTTTTAGTAAGATTTAAGATAAGAGATGAATGACCAACGTTGTTCATCTCTTTTTTATTCACTATTTTTAATGTTTTCTCTTCCATTTTCCCCCCTGTATTTTTTCATCTACGTCTAGATGTTTCTTTAATTCTGTTCTTTTCTATTCATTCGACACATAAGGTCATGAATTACACAAACCCTATATAAGTTTATTTTTTAAACAGTTGGATGCCTTATTTCATACATTAATTTACAGCGCGCTGTTTCATCCTAAGGCTCTAATACAAGTGTTTTTTAATTTTTGGCAGTCTTGCTACGAGTCTGTTTAATGTTGAACTAGAGAGAGGAAATCCGCATGCGTGCTCTTACCTATCATGGTGCTCGGGATGTACGAGTTGAATCCGTTCCAGATCCAGTGATTCAGGAACCAGATGACGTTATTTTAAGGGTGACAGCCACCGCCATCTGTGGCTCAGATCTGCATTTATACCGGGGGAAGATTCCGGCCACTGAAGACGGTGATATTTTCGGCCATGAATTTATGGGAATTGTAGAAGAAGTCGGCCCAGAAGTAACCGAAGTCAAAAAAGGTGACCGAGTGATTATTCCCTTTGTGATTGCATGCGGTCACTGTTTTTTCTGTGAACATGAACTCATGGCTGCCTGTGAAAATACCAATACCGGTCGTGGTGCAATTCTCAACAAAAAACAGATCCCACCAGGGGCAGCTTTATTTGGCTTTAGCCATCTGTATGGTGGTATACCGGGTGGTCAGGCTGAATATGTACGGATCCCCAAAGGCAATGTCGGACCATTTAAGGTGCCGGGTTCCCTGCCTGATGAAAAAGTATTATTCCTGACCGATATTCTGCCAACTGCGTGGCAAGCAGTGAATAATGCCCAAGTCGGTCGAGGTTCCAGTGTGGCGATTTATGGTGCTGGCCCGGTCGGTCTGCTGGCTGCTGCCTGCGCGCGGATGCTCGGTGCCGAGCAGATATTTATGGTCGATCACCACCCTTACCGTTTGCGTTTCGCGCATCAAACCTATGGGGTAATTCCCGTCAATTTTGATGAAGTCGATGCCGCTGAATTTATCATTCAAAATACTACGGGTTATCGTGGAGTCGATGCCGTCATTGATGCGGTCGGTTTTGAAGCCAAAGGTAGCATGCTGGAAACCGTAATGACCAACCTGAAATTAGAAGGTTCGAGTGGTTCAGCGCTAAGACAATGTATTGCAGCGGTCCGTCGCGGCGGTGTGGTGAGTGTACCTGGAGTTTATGCCGGTCCAATTCATGGCTTCCTGTTTGGTGATGCCTTTGACAAAGGTTTGACCTTTAAAATGGGACAAACCCATGTGCATAATTACTTGCCGCAGTTGCTAGAACATATTGAAAATGGAGATCTGTCTCCAGATCTGATTATTACCCAT
Source organism: Acinetobacter idrijaensis (assembly GCA_000761495.1). Lineage (GTDB taxonomy): Bacteria > Pseudomonadota > Gammaproteobacteria > Pseudomonadales > Moraxellaceae > Acinetobacter > Acinetobacter idrijaensis. Next base: position 12,397 of record JQCU01000391.1, on the reverse strand, counting down.
CGCATGAAACTGGAAGATGCTGCGGAAGGTTACCGTATTTTTGATAAAAAGGAAGAAGACTGTCGTAAAGTCATTCTAACACCATAAATATGATTAAAAAAAAGCGCCGTCAGGCGCTTTTTTTTAATCATCGTCATTTTATCAATCCTCTTTTTCTTGTCCCTAATCAATATCATTTCAGCGATTCCCTCCCTCTTTTCTATCGAGTAATAAAAGAAATGCCCGATTTTCAATAATGAAATCAAGAAATAACTCAAAAATGAGAAATAAAAAAGTTAAGCAAAAATCGATAAAAGTATGATTTTAAATAAAAATGAAAGTTCACTTGATTATTAAATCAATTATGTAGTTTAGCTACATCTTGAGTTTTTAGTTAACAATATGTTCCACGGTAATGATTAGAGAAACTACACTATATTTACAAGTATTTAATTTATAATAATTTTTTATTTTAAAGCCAATCCAAGGAATAGTCTGGTCATACTAGCAATATATCGCCAAATCTAGCTTTAAATTTAAAATGCTATTTTAAATTTAAAAACACTTATCCACAAGATAATCGATTTCAAATTTGAATTTAAAATAAAGAATTAATACGTGGATTAAAGCTTGCGGAAAAATACTATCTTGTTCACATAAAAATTATGGATAACTTTAGAGTTATCCACATCTCTGATCAGGCTTTCTAGATGCTTGAAGCAATATTATTCACGTATTATTTAGCGTATTAGACCAAGTTTCTTATAAGCTATTGAAAATTTAAAATTTAGTTTTAGCAGCTTTTTATTTATTTTTGAGATATTGGATCTTCTGAATAGGCGATTTATTATTTTTTAGTCGAATCCACCTAAAGTATTCGATCTGTTTTTATTACACGCATCTTTAAATACCACTTTGACTGATCCAGTTTTCACCTAGTGTCGTGAACTGCATGCAAACTTCTCATCGTATAAAGAACGTCTTTCTACCTCACTTTCCTATTCAAAAATTATTTTAGAAGTTCTGATGCAGATCATTTTTATAACGATAGATTCACTCCAGATTTCAGGTATTCTGCCGAGTTGGTAATCTCTATACATAAACCCTTTCTTAGAGTCGATTTGGCTTACTCAACTTGGCTTTTTAAAACCTAAATGAACCCGTTCCATATCTAAAAATCGGTCCAAAATTACTTTATTTTGCCTAGCTCACAGGATATGAGTAAAAAAATTGGTCTAAAAAAAGCGCCTCGAAAGGCGCTTTTTTATATCTGATTTTATCCTGAAGGGTTATGCATCAATATCTGCATTCAAGGCATTTTCTTCAATGAAAGCACGACGTGGTTCTACGTCATCGCCCATCAAGCAAGAGAACATACGATCCGCTTCAATCGCATCAGTAACTGTCACTTGCAGCATGTTACGGTTGTCTGGATCCATGGTGGTTTCCCATAACTGTTCCGCATTCATCTCGCCCAGACCTTTATAGCGCTGGATCATCATGCCACGACGTGAGTCCTGCAAGATATGTTGCCAAACCTGATGGAAATTGCTGACCTGAATCTTGCGATCGCCTTTTTGCAAATATGCACCCTCTTCAAGCAGACTAAACCAGCTCTTTGAATTCTTTAATAAACGTGCATATTCACTTGAACCTAACAGTACTGAGTCTAACAGGTAGCTATGTGGCAAGTTATGTACATAGATCGTGATACGTGGCAACCAGCTTGCAGTTTTTTGACCATCTGCCAGTTCTTTTTCAAAACGCTCCAGGGTTAATTCTGGACGTAATGTTGGCTGAATGGCTTCAATCGCTGCACGCAGATTCTCACCCCATGTTTCCACATAGGTTTTGTCTTCCAGCTGATCCAGCTTAAAACCTTCCAGTGAAAGTAGTGCATCAAGCAGACTCGCAGGATAACGCTGGGTCAAACGTGCCAAGCTCTTCTGGGAAGTCTGATAATCAGCAATCACATTCGCCAGTGCTTCACCACGAATCGCAGGCGCTTCTGCACTGACATGCAGTTCCAGCTCATCAATCGCATTCGAAATCAGGTAAGTTTCCAGTGCATCATTGTCCTTGATGTACTGTTCCTGCTTGCCTTTTTTCAGCTTGTATAGTGGTGGCTGTGCGATATAAATATGACCACGTTCCACAAGTTCCGGCATTTGACGGAAGAAGAACGTCAACAGTAAGGTACGGATATGCGAACCATCCACGTCAGCATCGGTCATGATAATGATTTTGTGATAACGCAGTTTGTCCGGATTATATTCTTCACGACCAATACCACAGCCCAATGCGGTAATCAGCGTACCGACTTCAGCAGAGGAAATCATGCGGTCAAAACGGGCACGTTCCACGTTCAGGATCTTACCTTTCAGCGGTAAAATCGCCTGCATTTTACGGTTACGACCTTGCTTTGCCGAACCACCTGCAGAATCACCCTCGACCAGGTACAGTTCAGACAAAGCTGGATCTTTTTCCTGACAATCGGCCAGTTTACCTGGAAGACCGGCAATATCCAGCGCACTCTTACGACGTGTCATTTCGCGTGCTTTACGCGCTGCATCACGCGCACGTGCTGCATCAATGATCTTGCCAGCAATCGCTTTGGCTGCTTGTGGATTTTCCAATAAATATTCAGAAAATGCCTTGTTCATGGCCTGTTCAACAGCCGTTTTCACTTCACTCGACACCAGTTTTTCTTTGGTCTGTGAAGAGAATTTTGGATCAGGTACTTTGACTGACACGATGGCAGTCAGGCCTTCACGCGCATCATCACCCGATACCGCAACTTTTTCCTTTTTCAGGATATTTTCGCTGTCCATGTAGTTGTTTAAACCACGGGTCAACGCAGCACGGAAACCGGCCAAATGCGTACCACCATCCTTTTGCGGGATGTTGTTGGTAAAGCAACGTACATTTTCCTGATAAGAATCATTCCACTGCAATGCGACTTCTACCGTAATACCGTTATCGGCCTGTGCAGCAGTGAAATGGAAAATATCATTCAGGTGAGTTTTGCCTTCGTTAATATATTTAACGAACTCAGACAGACCACCTTCATAATCAAAGACATGCTCGGCATTAATGCGTTCGTCACGCAGCACAATACGCACACCTGCGTTCAGGAACGACAGTTCACGCAAACGACGCGCCAAAATATCAACATTAAAAATGGTCTGACTAAAAGTCTCGGCACTTGGCCAGAAACGGACACGAGTACCGGTTCTATCGGTATCGCCCACTATTTTTAATGGATATTGAGAATCGCCATGACGGTATTCTTGTTCATGAATTTTACCAGCACGGTGAATGGTCAATTCGAGTTTTTCAGACAGTGCGTTGACTACGGAAACACCGACACCATGCAGACCGCCAGACACTTTATAACTGTTGTCGTCGAACTTACCACCGGCATGCAGAATGGTTAAAATCACCTCTGCTGCAGACACACCTTCTTCAGGGTGAATGTCGGTCGGAATACCACGACCATTATCAGAAACTGAAACCGATTCATCTTCATGGATCGTCACTATAATTTCATCACAGTGGCCTGCCAAGGCTTCATCAATCGAGTTGTCGACTACTTCAAACACCATGTGGTGCAGGCCTGTACCATCGTCTGTATCACCAATGTACATGCCCGGACGCTTACGGACTGCGTCTAAACCACGTAATACCTTGATGCTAGAGGAATCATAAGCCTTTTCAATGGTTTGTTCTGTTTGAGAAGCAGCTTGATCTTCTGAACTCATGGTTTCTCCCTAGTGAAAAATAGGTCTATCCAAAGATGGGTAAAACTCAAAAAATATTATTGCACAACTTGAACTGTACCGTTTTCAACACTGAATAACTGATATGAGATAGACAAATCATGTAAGTGCTTTTGTACTGATTCATGGTCTAAGGTGGTAATAAAAACTTGACTACCAAGTTGGCTCAATCGCTCAATTAAACGTTGTTGTGCGGTTAAATCTAATTCTGCTGTCACATCATCTAATAATACCACAGTTTCCTTATTACAAGAATGGAGCATTGCGATTTGCGACAGTTTTAGTGCGATCATCAGCAGCTTTTTCTGACCCCGCGACAGGATCACGTCGGCATCCCCCATCGGGGTCTTTAAACGCAAATCCGCGCGATGTGGACCATATTCGGTATAGCGTCGCTCACAGTCTTTTTCATGCTGGTTGGTCAGATCATTCAGCAGGCCAGTTTCACTGTGAAAGCCCGGACTGTATTCCAGACTGACTTGCAAATCAGGTAATAACTGTTTCAGGTCATCTTCAAAAAAGGGCTTCCATTGTTCCACGATCCCGACACGTTGCGAATGTAAAATTTCACCATATTCACTGAGCATCTGGTTCCACGGTTCCAGATCTGACAGACTGAGAAAGCGTTTGCTTTTGAGCAAACTATTTCGCTGTTTCAGCGCACGAGAATAATATTGCCAGGCATGATAAAACTCTGGTTCCACGTGGAACATTAACCAGTCAAGGAGTTGGCGTCGTGGTTTAGCACCATGATCGATAATATCGGTGCTTTGCGGATCAATCAGCTGCAAGGGCAACAGTTTGGCCAGCTGTCCCTGGGTTGCGACCAGATCACCATTGACCTTGATCAGTTGCTCCCCGCTGGCCATTTTTTGCATGCCAATTTTTTCAGTCGCAGACTGTGCAAATACAATCGCATCCTGCGCGCCATGCTGGATATAATTTTTAGGGATATGGGTACGGAAAGAACGACCAGCAGCCAGTAAATGAATCGCCTCTAAAATCGAGGTTTTACCTGAACCATTCTGGCCATAAAAAACATTAAACGGCTGCAATCCTTGGAGAGCAACCGTCTTTAAATTCCGCACACGCTCAATATGTAAACGCGTAATATGCATGTCTTATATGAGTATCAAGAGCCGCGACTTAAACACGCATCGGCATGACGACATAAGTCTGATCCGTATGCGCCGGGTCCTGTACCAAGACCGACTGGTTGGCTTCAGTCATGGTCATTGACACATCATCGCCATCCAGCACACCGAGGACTTCAATCAGATACTGCGCATTAAATGACATTTCTAGCGGTGAATCAGCATATTGAATCGCCAGATCTTCAATCGCTTCATCCTGCTCCGGGTTATTCGCGCGAAGTTGCAAGGAATCGGCATTAAAGTTTAGAAACACACCGCGAAGTTTTTCATTACTTAAAATCGCCACACGTTGCAAAGACTGCTTGAACACGTCATGTGCGATCATCACCACTTTGTCGCCACCACGTGGAATCACACGGCGATAATCCGGAAATTTACCATCAATCAATTTAGTGGTGAAACGCACGGTAATGTTCGCCTGTTCCTTGTCACGGCTTGGCATCTTGATGGTCACATTGAGCAGTTCACGACCAATCAATAGAGATAATTGCTCATCTTCAACGCTGAGCAGGCGCTGTAATTCTGCAACGGCCTTACGTGGCACAATCGCCTGAATCGGTTGTGCTGCAGTGGATTGTGCCGCTGTTTCACACAGTGCCAGACGGTGGCCATCGGTGGTCACAGCACGTAGCTGATTGGCATCAATTTCCAGCAAGGTACCGGTCAGGTAAAAACGTACATCCTGAACCGCCATGGCAAAAGCAGTTTTTTCGAACAGGCGTTTTAGCTCACGCTGTGTCACCGTTACTTGCGTGCCTTGGGTGTTTTCAGTGTTCAGCAATGGATAATCATCAGCAGGCAATATCCCCAGTACAAAACGGCTGTTGCCTGATTTAAGGATGCAGCGCTGATCTTCAGTGATATGCAAATCCACCAATGCTGCTGAAGGAAGTGACTTACAGATATCAATCAGCTTACGTGCAGGAACTGTGGTCTCGCCTTCCTGCAAACATGCACCTTCAGCCAGTGCTGTACTCGCCACCAGTTCGACTTCGAGGTCGGAGCCGGTCACGGTCAATGCTTGTGCAGTCACCTGAATTTTCAGGTTAGACAGGATATTCAAGGTATGGCGACGTTCAACCGCTCCTACGACATGTGAGAGAACATTCAGTAAGCTTTCTTTCGCGATTTTTAAACGCACGGTGCATTCCTCTAAAGCTGAAGATTAATATAGAAAAAGTGATTTTTTTGACGGTTTACTATGCGGCAAAAGCAGCCGCATAGCAAGAATAGAATTTGAGCGATTTAGGTCAACTTTGCAACAGACGTTGCAGGTTTTTATAGTCTTCGTTAAAGATCGGATCTTCTTCACGCAGGCTCTGTACTTTCTCGCAGGCGTGCATCACGGTACTGTGATCACGACCGCCAAAAGCCATGCCAATTTCCGGAAAACTGTCGCCGGTGAGTTCACGGGCCAGCCCCATCGCCAGCTGACGTGGGCGGGCATAAATCCGGGTGCGTTTTGGACCAACCAGTTCTTTCAGTGGAATACGGAAATACTCACTCACCACACGCTGAATGTTTTCGGTACTAATGGTACGGGCACGAATCGCCAGCACATCTTTTAAAGATTCACGCACTACATCCAGATCAATTGGTGTGCCTTTAAAACGTGAAATCGCTACCACTTTGTTCAGCGCACCTTCAAGCTCACGTACGTTAGCCACCACCTGCTGGGCAATAAACAGCGCACAGTTACGTGGTAAATCGACTTGGTTGCTTTCGGCTTTTTTCAGCAGAATTTCAATTCGGGTTTCAATATCGGGTGGTTCAACTCCGACCGACAAGCCCCAAGAAAAACGTGAAACCAGACGTGGATCCAGTTCGGTTAGTTCTTTAGGATAACGATCCGAAGTCAGAATAATCTGTTTGGACTCATCCAGCAGTGCATTAAAGGTGTAGAAAAACTCGACCAAGCTGGCTTCTTTACCGGCCAACAAGTGAATATCATCAACCAGTAATAAATCCAGAGAACGGCAATTTTTCTTAAACTCTTCGACTTTGCCCTGCTGTAACGAGCTGACAAAGTCCTGTACAAAACTTTCTGCGGTCATGTACATGACACGTGCATTTGGCTTGGCCTGCAACAATGCATTACCGACCGCCTGCATCAAGTGAGTTTTACCCAGACCGGTCGGACCATATAAAAATAAGGGGTTGTGCTGTGAAGCACCCAGCTGGGTCAGTACCTTGCGACAGGTTTCTGCCGCCATCTGGTTAGATCGGCCTTCCACAAACAGCGAGAAGGTAAACAATGGATTCAACTGACGTCTACGGCTATTTTTGCCGCTGTCTTCTTTTTCTTTCTTCGGTTTCGGCACCGGCATCGGTATCGAAGTCAATGCTGCAGTCGTAGTCGCCGGTTGTTCACTGGCAGATAAAATTGCCCCTGGACGTGAATCCACTAAAATTTCGACCTTGCGTACCCGTCCTTCAGACAATTGCTCTGCCAGAATCGTGATCAGTTCCAGATGATGTTCTTGAATGTAACGCGTCCAGTAAGGATTAGGTGCATACAAACGCAAGCTGTCTTCCAGCTCTTCTGCAACCAATGGGCGAATCCACATTGTAAAGACATTTCCAGAGAGCTCTTGTCGCAGGCGATTTAAGCAGTCCGTCCAAAGCATGTGAATCCCCTATTCATTCCATTGTTCATTCAAAAAAGATGACCGCGACCAAAAGCGGGTCGCCATTCTAACCAAGTTATCCACATCTGTCATGGCAATTTCCACAAAAACTGTGCAAAAAGAAATCACCATGCATAAAATTAAATTTAAAACCCAGTGTGGATAAGTTTATCCGCAAGCTGTGGATAAAATATATCATAAAGTTATCCACAAAGTATAAAATTAATAGAAACAGTTTTATCCACAATATAAGCTCATGTTTAAATAAATAAAAAGTGGCTTATCCATAGAAAAAGCGCTCCCTAATAGTAATAAATTTAAATTTATAAATTTGAATTTATTTATAAGATCACTGGTTTTTGTGGATAACTCAAAAAACTTCAAATTTAAATTCAAAACCGTAAGTTAAATTTAAACTCTGGATAACATGTGGATAACTTTGTTGATAGAGTTGTTCATAACTTATATATCTTTATATAACAATAACTTAATTTGTGATTAACTTAAGTTGAACTATTTTTTATTCAGTTCTCTGAACAACTAGGGTCTTTATATTTTTTGATCTTATTTGAAAAGAAAACCGCTTTTGCATTGACAGCTCAAGCAATGAGCACTAAAATCGCGGACCTTCATAGAAAGATCATTTTTTGGAGTTTCAATATGAAACGTACATTCCAACCGTCTGAATTAAAGCGTAAGCGTGTTCATGGTTTCCGTGCTCGTATGGCTACTAAAGCTGGTCGTCAAGTATTAGCTCGCCGTCGTGCAAAAGGTCGTCATAGCTTAACTGTTTAATCAGTTACGCTAAGACGATTTTGGGTGTTATGACAAAACTTTATAGTTTTGGCACAGAGTTGCGATTACGCTGTGCTGCCGATTATAAAGGTGTCTTTGATGGTGCGCTTTTTAAAGTGCATCAACCCCATTTCTTATTTCTTGCAAAACATTCCGAACTGCCAAATAGCCGTTTGGGTTTAGTTGTTGCCAAGAAGAAAGTGCGACGTGCACACGAAAGAAATCGAGTAAAACGACTTGCTCGCGAAAGTTTTCGCCTGCATCAACAGCAATTAGATGACCTAGACATTGTAATCATGCCGAAAATGGGTGTTGAAGCAGTGCCTAATGCAGAATTGCACCAGCAATTACAATTTGCCTGGCAGAAACTTAACCGTCTCGCCAAAAAGCATTCAAAAATAGCCCCCTCCCCACAAAAGTAGAGTTGGCCAATGGTACGTTTACTGCATTGGTTGATCCGTTTCTATCAGATTGCGATTAGTCCTCTTCTTGGACCGCGCTGTCGTTATATTCCAACTTGTTCTCAATATTCCTTTGAAGCAGTCCAGATGCATGGCGCTGGGCGTGGAGTGTGGCTGGCTACTAAACGTATTTGCCGTTGTCATCCGTGGGGGGGCTCGGGATATGATCCTGTTCCCTCAAAAGCGATTCGTTTTATTTCATTTCAGCAAATAGATTCTCAAACGCTTCACGTTGCTGTACCCTTTCGTGATCGTTTATTGAACCAAAATCACTCTCACCACTTGGGGTAATACATATGCAACAATGGGCCAGGATTGCAATTCTCGGAGCCATGTTTGTTGTCGCATATTTGCTCATTTTGGCGTGGCAAAAAGATTATGGAAATGCTGAAACAAAACCGCAGCAGGAAACTGCTGTTGTTTCGCATGACGTATCTGCAGATTTGCCAAATGGTCAGACGGCTACAGTTGCCTCTGATCTGCCACAAGCAAATGTGCCAGCACAGCAAGCCACGGATGCCACAGCACCTGTAAGTCAGCAGCTTATTTCAGTACAAACTGACCTTTATCATCTTTGGATCAATCCGAAGGGTGGTGATATTGTTCGTATTGAATTACTCAATCATGACAAGAACAAAGACAGCGATGAACCTTTCGTCATGCTGGAAAGCGATGCGAAACGTACTTATGTCGCCCAGTCTGGCCTGATCGGTCTGAATGGACCGGACAGCAGCCGTAACGGCCGTCCAATGTATGAGCTGGAAAAAACTGCTTATACCCTGGCAGATGCGAAAACAGTCAAATCCAAAGATGGTGAAAACCTGAAAGTATTGTCTGTACCGCTAGTGTTTAAAACCGCTGACGGGATTGAGATCATTAAGACCTTCAATTTCACTGAAGGTGAATATCCGGTCGTGGTAAATCACAAAGTGGTTAACCGCAGTGGCCAGACCTGGCAAGGTCAGATGTTCGGTCAGATCAAACGCGATAACTCGGAAGATCCAGGCAAGTCCGATCAAGGGATCTTCACGCTGGGAACATTCCTCGGCGGTGCATGGGGTACCCCGGACGAGCAGTACAACAAGCTTAAATTCGACAACTTTGTTGAAGAAAAAGTCAGTACTGAAGCGACAGGTGGTTGGGTGGCAATGGTACAGCACTACTTTGTCAGTGCATGGGTTCCAGGTCAGCTGAAGTTGACTCAAGGCAATGGCGAAGCTTATAGCGCCAAGCTTGAATCACGTAAATCAACCGATAACATGAACATCATTGGTTTTACCTCACCGACCTTCAATGTGCCTGCAGGTACAGTGGCTGAAATTGATGCGACTTTCTATTCAGGTCCAAAAATCCAGTCAGAACTGAAAGATTTGGCTGCGGGTTTAAACCAGACCGTTGATTATGGCTGGTTATGGCCAATTGCGAAATTACTGTTTGTCGGTCTTGAGTTCTTCCATGGTCTGGTGGGTAACTGGGGCTGGGCAATTATTCTGTTGACCATCCTGGTGAAACTGATCCTGTGGCCATTGTCGTCGAAGAGCTATCGCTCTATGGCGAAAATGCGGGTGATTGCGCCAGAAATGCAACGCATGAAAGAAGAGTTCGGTGAAGATCGCATGCGCTTCTCTCAAGAAATGATGGCATTGTACAAACGTGAACAGGTCAATCCGCTTGCCGGCTGTTTACCACTGTTATTACAAATGCCGATTTTCCTGGCCTTGTACTGGGTATTGATGGAATCTGTGGAACTGCGTCATGCGCCATGGATGCTGTGGATTCAGGATTTGTCTTCAATGGATCCTTGGTTCATTCTGCCGTTGTTGATGGGCTTGACGATGTATATCCAACAGTCGTTAAATCCACAACCGACGGATCCAATGCAGGCAAAAGTCTTCAAGTTTATGCCGATTATCTTTACCGTATTCTTGTTGTTCTTCCCGGCAGGCTTGGTTCTGTACTGGATCGTCAACAACTTGATCACGATTCTGCAACAAACTTTGATTAACAAGTCTGTTGCCAAAGATCGCGCGAAACGTGATGAGGTTACTCCAGTCAACTAAGTTGTACGGATAGGCTGAATAAATCCGCTTAAGATGGTAATCTTAGGCGGATTTTTTTTGGCTGTACTTTTGAGTCTTTGCAGGTGAATTTTATGCTCAACCGAACCACAACTATTGCTGCGATTGCAACTCCACCAGGACGTGGCGGCGTTGGGGTGATTCGCCTGTCAGGCCCGAAATCCTATGAAATTGCCCAGCAACTGACACAAAAAGAGCTGCCTAAAGCCCGTTTTGCCGGTTTCCGCCAGTTCTATGATGCGGCCGGCGAAGTCATGGATGAAGGACTGGCGATTTGCTTCCCGAATCCAAACTCTTTTACCGGTGAAGATGTGGTCGAGCTGCAAGGTCATGGCGGGCCGGTGATTCAAAATGCTCTGCTTGGTCGTTTACTGGAGCTGGGCGCCACTGCAGCCAAGGCCGGTGAATTCTCGATGCGTGCTTTTGAGAATGGCAAGCTGGATCTGGTGCAGGCCGAGGCGATTGCCGACCTGATTGATGCAACTTCGCAAGCGGCTGCACGTTCTGCAGTGCGTTCTTTACAAGGGGCTTTCTCGACCAAAGTCAATGCAGTCCTTGAGCAGCTGATTCACCTGCGTCTGCATGTGGAAGCGGCAATTGATTTTCCGGAAGAAGAAATTGATTTTCTCGCAGATGGCAAGATTTTAAATCTGCTAGATGGCGTATCCAGTGCCGTCACTCAAGTACAGCAATCCGCACGTCAAGGTCAGTTGTTACGTGAAGGTTTACAAGTCGTAATTGCGGGTAAACCGAATGCCGGTAAATCTTCGTTGCTGAATGCATTGGCTGGAATTGAACGCGCAATTGTGACTAATATTGCCGGCACCACCCGTGATGTCTTGCATGAAAAGATTACTTTAAATGGTCTGCCGATTACCCTGACTGATACTGCGGGCCTGCGTGAAACTGGCGATATCGTGGAAAAAGAAGGGATTCGCCGCGCGATTAAAGAAATCGAACAGGCCGATTTATTGCTCTTGGTCTATGACTTAAGTCAGGGCGAAGATCCGCTGCAACTTGCTCAGGAATATTTTGCTGAACATATAGAACCGAAACGTTTAATGCTGATTGGCAATAAATGCGACCTGACCGGTGCTGAAGCCGTGATTGGCGATTTAAATGGTTTCCGGCATATTGCAGTCTCTGCCAAGCAAGAAACTGGCGTTCAAGCGCTCATAGAGGCGATTACAGCGCATGCAGGCTTCCAGCCTGAGGAAGACACCTTTATCGCACGTACCCGTCATTTAGATGCAATGAAGCGCACTCAGCTCTATCTGGCTGAGGCGCGTGAACAACTGGTGGTGTATAACGCCGGTGAACTGGTAGCGGAGTCCTTACGTCTGGCGCAAAATGCATTGGGTGAGATCACTGGTGATTTCAGTGCAGATGACCTGCTGGGCAAGATCTTCGGTTCATTTTGTATTGGTAAATAATTATTTAATAAAACATCAAAAAAGCCCTCAACTGAGGTAATGCCAGTCAGTTAAGAAATTGACTGGCATTTTCTTGGGTATTTCTGCGGTT
>JQCU01000390.1:0-222 GCA_000761495.1 Acinetobacter idrijaensis | reverse complement strand
AGCCAAGCGATTGCAGGTGGCGAATCGCTCGATCTGCCGCTCTGACAAAATCGACATGCACACAATCATACAAATCTTCATCCGCATAATGATTAATAAAAACAATGTGTTCCATTCTGTTTGTCATTTTTTCAACCGTATCGGGGCTGATTCGTCCAATGACAATCAAACCGTCAATATCCTTTAGCATCGCCCCTTTGTCCATGCTTCTCAGGCGAAAGG
>JQCU01000389.1:0-471 GCA_000761495.1 Acinetobacter idrijaensis | reverse complement strand
ATGCTCTGTAGGGTAGGTGATTAATGGATAGGGAGCTTGTAATCAGGGAAAGGGATGGGCAAATTTTCTCAGTTCGCTCGTAGACACTCGCTCTGTTTAACGACTCATGCCACGAGATTTCATTTTAGGCGCATGCTGCTGTGCTTTGAGCTGTTGTTCTTGTCTGAGTTTCAGCTGTTGTTCTGCTTTGATCTCATCCACACATTTTTTAATGACTTGGTAGGATGGGTATAGAGTCTGGTATTGCTTGGCTTTGGCCGGATGTTGTTGTTGGTACTGCTTCCAGGCATGTTCTTTAAACTTTTCATTTTCCAATAAATCCTTCACACCATGTTTTTTCTGGTGTTCATGCTGACCTTTCAGCTTTTTGTGTTCCTGGTAAATCGCATCACGTTGGGCTTCCCAGGCTTTTTTTCCAAACAGTAAGGGTTTGTTCTGGGTTAATTCGTTGTGTTGATCGACCAGGCTTTG
>JQCU01000388.1:0-228 GCA_000761495.1 Acinetobacter idrijaensis | reverse complement strand
GATGAAAAACCGTAAAGCAAAACGACTTTTTTTACAGCGACCTGTGCGTGTGGTGGAGCTGGTTATTAGCAACCATAAGATAGCGGTACTCCATCCATTTGGTCAGGTGGCTTTTGCCGCAAAGCGTAAGCCTACTGCGTCACAGAACAGGCGGAAGAAAGGGTACGCAGTAAGATGAAAAACCGTAAAGCAAAACGACTTTTTTTACAGCGACCTGTGCGTGTGGTG
>JQCU01000387.1:0-819 GCA_000761495.1 Acinetobacter idrijaensis | reverse complement strand
CCATGACAGTCATTTTTCATGATCCGGACACAGGATTGGCCATTACAGTTTTTAATATCCAGGTTATATCTTTGTTCTAGCCAAGCTGCTTCTGCCCGACGTTCTTTGATCTCGTCAAAACTTGGAATGAATAAAAATATGAAAGACAGAAAAACCAGCACCAGACTGAGGAAAATTGCACATAACAGAGCAATGAATCTATAGTTCAGTTTATCAGTAGCCTTGTCTAGTTCATGAATACGCCCTTGAAGGGCATGTGTAGCTTCCTTATTTGCGTTATTTAGGGTCTTTTTGCTCTGTTCTAGCACCCCAGTAGCCACTTTATTGTAAAACGTCTCTAATCGCTTGTTATCGTCTGCTATGGCCTCTCTGTATTCCTTCATGGAAGCCAGTAAAATATATAGTTGATCGTCTAACTCGTTTTGGTTGCTCATAGCGATGGCCCACTTCTTCCGTATTTAATACGCTGCGTCTGTTTCATCTTCTGCTCTTGTTCCAATTTCAATCTTTGCCTTTGCTCAAGCTCCAGACGTTGCACTTCCCGATCTTTCTTCCATTGCTCGAAACCTTGCTCAACACGGTTGAATCCTTGTTCTAAGGTTTTTTCTTTATGCTGTTGTTTGTTTTGGAGCTGTTGGCTGTTCTGCTGTTTGATCGTGTCGTTGAAACGACTAATCTCAGTATCTATGCCTTTCCTGCGCATCTGCGTGACCTTACTACCCTCATGGATAGTGGCTTGTAGCTGATTACCTTGATCGGCATAGCTGCGGTGGTCGATTCTTTCCCGATACCCTGCATGTTCGAGGGCATGATTTGCTA
>JQCU01000386.1:0-264 GCA_000761495.1 Acinetobacter idrijaensis | reverse complement strand
CTATCGATTGTGCGCACTAAGCGGCGGTGTGGATTCATCTGTTGTGGCAGTATTGATCCACAAAGCCATCGGCGATCAGCTGACATGTATTTTCGTTGACCACGGTCTTCTTCGCAAAGGCGAAGCAGAAGGGGTTATGAAAACATTTAGCGAAGGTTTCAACATGAACGTGATTAAAGTAGATGCGAAAGATCGCTTCTTAAACAAGCTAAAAGGTGTGTCTGATCCTGAGCAAAAACGTAAAATCATCGGTAACGAATTCAT
>JQCU01000385.1:0-149623 GCA_000761495.1 Acinetobacter idrijaensis | reverse complement strand
AAAGCACAAAAATATCCAAGAAAATGCCAGTCAATTTCTTAACTGACTGGCATTACTCATAAGAGGGGATTTTTCATATTCGATACGAATGGATTCTTCCCCTTTATCAAAGGTGAGAAGCATCGCTTCGCAAGGAGGGGGATTAAACCACAGAATCATCCAAATTCGGCGCTAACCAACGTTTCGCCTCATCTAACGTCCAACCTTTACGCTTCGCATAATCTTCCAACTGATCGCCAGAGATTTTACCCACGTTAAAGTATTCAGTTTCAGGGTTTGCATAGTAGAAACCACTGACTGATGAAGGTGGCCACATTGCAAAACTACTAGTTAAGTAAGTTCCGATCTTATCAGTCGTACCTAACCAATCAAACAGCGGCGCTTTTTCAGAATGTTCAGGACAAGCAGGGTAGCCCGGTGCAGGACGAATACCGACATATTTCTCTTTGATCAATTCTTCATTAGAAAGCTGTTCGTCTGCCTGGTAGCCCCAGAACTCTTTACGAATACGTTGGTGCAAGTGTTCTGCAAATGCTTCTGCAAAACGGTCGCCCAAAGCTTGAACCATAATCGCGTTATAGTCATCACCTTTGGCTTTGTATTCTTGAGAAAGTTCTTCCGCACCAAAGATCGACACGGTAAAACCACCCAAGTAATCCTGCGCCACATCTTTAGGGGCAATAAAGTCAGCCAAAGAGTAGTTTGCTTTACCTGTGACTTTGTCAGACTGCTGACGAAGGTGCTCAAAGCTGTGTGTTACATTGCCATTTGCATCAGTCACCGCAACGGTATCTGCTGCGACACGGTTTGCAGGGTAAATACTGAAGGTTGCACGCGCATCGAAACGTTTGTTTTCGATAATGTCTTTCAGCATTGCTTGTGCTTGTTCATACAAGTCACGCGCGGCTTCACCCACCACTTCATCTTCTAGGATTTTCGGGAATTTGCCCGCTAGACTCCAGGAAATAAAGAACGGTGTCCAGTCAAAATATTCCACCAAAGCTTCAAGCGGATAATTGGTAAAGGTTTCTGAACCAATGAAGTTTGGTTTAACCGGTGCATTCTTGTCGAAATCGATCTTGAAGCCGTTTTCGACTGACTCTTGATAAGACAATTTCGCCGCTTTCGGTTGCTTGTTCGCAAGACGGGTACGAATTTTTTCATAATCCGCTGCATAGTCAGCCAAAAGTTTTGGTTTCATTTCAGGAGAGAGCAACTGCGTTGCTACACCCACAGCACGCGAAGCATCCGCGGTATAAAGCACGCCATCATTATGATATTGCGGTGAGATTTTCACTGCGGTATGCGCTTTAGAAGTCGTCGCACCACCAATCATCAGTGGAATGTTAAAGCCTTTGCGCTGCATTTCTTTGGCAACAAAGACCATTTCATCCAGAGACGGCGTGATCAGACCAGACAAACCGATGATATCGACTTTTTCATCAATCGCAGTTTGCAGAATCTTCTCGCATGGCACCATCACGCCCAGATCCACGATGTCATAACCATTACAGCCTAATACTACGCCAACGATGTTTTTACCGATGTCGTGTACATCACCTTTCACCGTAGCCAGCAGGATTTTACCTTTAGCTTCAGCTTGGGTTTTCTCGGCCTCAATGAACGGGTTCAACCACGCTACAGCCTGTTTCATCACACGTGCAGATTTGACTACTTGTGGCAAGAACATTTTACCGGCACCGAACAGATCGCCGACTACGTTCATACCCGCCATCAATGGACCTTCAATCACATCCAGTGGACGTGTAGAGTTTAAACGAGCTTCTTCAGTATCCTGGTCGATATAAGTCGTGATGCCTTTTACCAATGCATATTCAAGCCGTTTTTCAACAGACTCATTACGCCATTCCAGATTTTCTTCGGCTTTTTGCGTACCACTTTGACCACGGTATTTTTCAGCAACCGCAAGTAGTTTTTCGGTTGCTTCCTGACCGCTTTCACCCTGGTTCTGGTTTAAAACAACATCTTCAACCGCTTCTTTCAATTCTTTATCGATGTCATCGTAAATCGCCATCTGACCGGCATTTACAATACCCATAGTCATGCCTTGCTGAATGGCATGGTACAGGAACACCGAGTGAATCGCTTCACGTACCGGTTCGTTACCACGGAACGAGAACGATACGTTCGACACACCACCAGAAATCATCGCATTTGGCAGGTTCTGTTTAATCCAGCCAGTCGCTTCAATAAAGTCCACGCCATAGTTGTTGTGTTCTTCAATACCGGTCGCAATCGCAAAGACGTTCGGGTCAAAGATAATATCTTCAGAGGGGAAGCCCACTTCATTCACCAGAACATCATATGAACGCTTACAGATTTCTTTTTTGCGCGCAGCTGTATCGGCCTGACCATCTTCATCAAATGCCATCACGATCACCGCAGCACCATATTGACGGCAGAGGCGGGCACGTTCGACAAACTCGTCATGACCTTCTTTCAGGGAAATCGAGTTCACCACGGCTTTACCTTGCACACATTTCAGGCCTGCTTCGATAATCTCCCATTTAGAAGAATCCAGCATGATTGGTACACGTGAAATATCCGGCTCAGAAGCAATCAGATTCAGGAAATGCACCATCGCACCTTGTGAATCGAGCATACCTTCATCCATGTTGATGTCAATGATTTGTGCACCGGCTTCAACCTGTTGACGGGCAACATCAAGCGCTTCGGCGAAGTTTTCTTCACGAATCAGACGCAGGAATTTTTTCGAACCGGTGACGTTGGTACGTTCACCCACGTTCACAAACAGTGAATCTTTGGTGATGTTAAATGGCTCTAAACCGCTTAAACGACACGCCGGTTCAATTTCAGGAATTTGACGAGGGGTAATGCCTGCAACAGCATTTGCAATCGCGCGGATATGATCCGGCGTAGTACCACAGCAACCACCGGTAATATTAATTAAGCCACTTTCAGCAAATTCTTTAATGAAGGCCGCAGTTTCTTCAGGTGTTTCATCATAACCACCAAAGGCATTTGGCAAGCCAGCGTTTGGATGTGCTGAAACAAAGGTATCGGCAACGTCAGACACGGTTTTCACGTGTGGGCGCATCGCATCTGCACCTAGGGCACAGTTAAAGCCGATAGATAACGGCTCTGCATGGCGCATCGAGTTCCAGAAGGCTTCAGCGGTTTGACCAGTCAATGTACGACCTGATGCATCCGTGATCGTACCTGAAATCATGATTGGCAGTTCATAGCCTAATTCTTTAAAGACTTCTTTTACTGCAAAGATGGCAGCTTTGGCATTTAAAGTATCGAACACAGTTTCGATCAGGATGATGTCTGCACCACCTTCGATCAAGGCCTTGGTCGATTCAATATAGTCAACTTTGAGTGCATCAAAAGTGATGTTACGGAACGCCGGATCATTCACGTTTGGAGAAATAGAAGTGGTACGCGATGTCGGACCAATCACACCGGCTACAAAGCGTGGTTTTTCAGGCGTTGAATATTTGGCACAGGCTTCTTTGGCCAGACGCGCTGCTTCACGGTTAATCTCGGGAACCAGATCTTCCATGTGGTAATCCGACATTGAAACGCGGGTACCGTTAAAGGTGTTGGTTTCAATAATGTCGGCGCCAGCTTCCAAGTAAGCTTCATGAATGCCTTGAATGATTTGTGGCTGAGTCAGCACCAGCAAATCATTATTACCTTTGAGATCATAGGCCCAGTCAGCAAAACGCTCACCACGATAATCGGCTTCTTCCAGTTTATGGCGCTGGATCATGGTACCCATCGCACCATCGATAATTAAAATTCTTTTGGCAAGAAGTTCTTTTAAAGTGGTAAGTGTAGACATTCAAACTTTCTCAGCAGAAATCAAAAAAAACGACGCTAATCTTAGCAGATTAGTTGGCTGATTTCTGCTGAGATTGCTCAGAATGATGGATAAGCATGATATGAAAATTTGATAAGTCATCTAGAAAAACAACAAGTTTTAACATGCGGATCAGAAAATAATGCAATCTCGAATCTGATTCGATGCCTTACAGACAAGAAACAGGATCAGAAAATTAAGCTGATGCTTTCATTCATGAAATTGTCATATTGATGGCTTATGCTGTGCAAATGAAACTTTTGCTCTGCTTGATGACAGGTAGGGCATGAATCGTTTTGGTAGCAAAATATGTGCGGTTGCTAAGCTTAAATAAGCTGGAATCCTCTCTTAAGTAATTGATATATAAAATCAAAATCTAGTATTTTAGTCGGAATTAAACAGGACGAATAGCAGCAAGAAAATCCAAATAATTGCTTCATATGACAGCAGTTTGTCATATAATTGTCACAATTTAACTGAACAATATGGGGATTCTTGAATCCTCTATTCCTGCTTGCATGAATCCTAATCAAACTCCCGTAGATTCAGCACACGGGTCGGCTTCCCAAAAGTCGACCAATGTTCATGTGCCAACACCGAAATTCTTTATGCCGGTGTTCCTGACTCTTATTATCACTACGCTGATTTATATCGGCTTCCAGTTGTCTGCAGATTTAGCGCATGTACCGGCCTTGGGCTTGTATTCAGTTATTTTGTTAGCGACGGCACTTTTTATTGCGTTGAGCTTTGAGTTCGTCAATGGCTTTCACGATACCGCCAATGCTGTGGCCACAGTCATTTATACCAATGCACTTTCAGCTCCTGTCGCAGTGATGTGGGCCGGCTTCTGTAATTTCCTTGGGGTTATGGTCGCCAGTGGTGCGGTCGCTTACGGCATTATTGCGTTATTGCCAGTCGAGCTGATCATGAATGTCGGCTCCGGAGCAGGTTTTGCCATGGTTTTTGCCATGCTGATCGCGGCAATTCTCTGGAATCTGGGAACCTGGTTCCTCGGTATTCCGGCATCCAGTTCACATACCCTGATCGGTTCGATTCTGGGTGTGGGCATCATGAACTATATTCTGAATGCCGGTACTGGCGCTTCAGGTATAGACATGGAGCAAGTCATGAAAGTCGGTAAGGCGCTATTATTCTCGCCTTTAATCGGTTTTGCATTTGCTGCAATTGTGTTCCTGCTGGTGAAAAAAATCTTCAAGCGTCAACTGGAATTGTTCCAGCCACCTGAAGGTAACAAGCCACCGCCACCATTGATTCGTGCCATGCTGATCTTTACCTGTACTGGGGTGAGTTTTGCCCATGGTTCAAATGACGGTCAAAAAGGTATGGGCCTGATCATGCTGATTCTGATCGGCTGTGTACCGTTGGCGTACTCGCTGAACAAGAATCTGGATGCACAACATATTCAATCTTTTGGTCAGTTATCTGCACAAACAGCGGATGTGATCTATCCAAATCATCAGGATATTCCGGATGAACAAGCCCGTGATGTCATTACCAAGTACATTCAGACCAAGGAAATTACCCCTGAAGTCGTGCCTGCATTGGCAAGCTTGACGGATCATCTGGGTGAGAAAGTCGGTAGCTATACCAGCATCAAGGATGTTCCTGAAGCTCAAGTATCTGAATTCCGTAATGACATGTATCTGAGCACTACAGCATTTAAGCGTCTGGATAAAGCAGAAGCTTTACCGGCAATGAGTGCTGCGCAGGAAAAAACAGTGGATGAATACCGTGACAATCTGGATTCATTCCTGCAATACATCCCGACCTGGGTAAAAGTGGCGACAGCCTTGGCACTCGGTCTGGGTACGATGGTCGGCTGGAAGCGTATTGTCGTGACTGTCGGTGAGCGTATTGGTAAACAGCATATGACTTATGGTCAGGGTATGTCTGCCGAACTTGTTGCGATGTCGACCATTGCGGCGGCAGATGGCTTTGGTATGCCGGTATCTACTACCCATGTATTGAACTCTGCAGTAGCAGGTACCATGGTGGCGAACAAGTCAGGTCTGAACTTCCAGATGGTGAAAACTATTCTGTCTGCTTGGATATTTACCTTGCCAGCAACGATCTGCCTGTCAGGCGGTTTGTATTGGGTACTGTTAAAAGTGTTCTAAGTTATTTAGACATAAAAAAAGCTGCTCTAGAGCAGCTTTTTTTATAGGTGATTTTTACCTCTCTCTGACCCTCACTTGCGCTTCGATTTAAAAGCGGTGCTTTAAAACTTGCTCAGGAGAGGGAATTACATTATTTATTCAAATAAAGCGAGTTTAATTTGAATAGTATTCATTTTATTAAAAAACGTTTCTTTAGATGCTTAATACTCATTTGAATCCATTGGGGAAGCTCCCTCTCCCTTTGGGAGATGAGAAGCACTGCTTCGCAAGGGTGAGGGGATAAACATTAAATAAAAGTTTATCTAACGTAGAAGAAGTCTCGAAAGAAGGAACTAAATTACTTCTTCAACTTACTTAATAATCCTTTTGGCAACTTCTCCGTTGCAAAACCATACAGCGCAGCAAAAGGCAATGCAGTACGCGCCAGATAAGCAACCCGCCACAAACCACCATGATTCGCGCCATGCATCATCAATTCAAGCGGATGGTTGAGTTTTACTTCAGGATTGGCCACCGATTCCGGATTACGCAGATCATGAATCCATAGTGCCGCCATAATCGCATTGGTGGTTTCAGGCGCGAAAGCTTCAACATCAAACAGGCTGGCACCGTTAAATGCGGCTTTTAATAGCGGATTCTTGGTCACGGAATAGGTGGTCGTCGAAGGCGCAATATTGATACTGACCCGTTGGCCTTGAGCGCGAGCCAAGGTGGCACGCCATTGCTGGATACGTTTTGCCAGCGCATAGTTCGGGCCTTGTTCAACTACTAGACAGTCACAAATGCCATATGCCTGATCACCAGACTGAATCAGTTCATGCGCATTTTTCTGGAAAAAATGTTTGCGGCTTAAAGTGGAAACACCTTTGGAGATGATTGCCTGTGCCTTGGAGCGTTCAGTATATTTTACTTTTGACGCTTCAATCACTTCACTCGGAACCGCATAAACATCGGTCGGCGTACACATGTACATCAGGCTGGTATTAGCTTTTTGCTGGCTGACATGCTGCATGATGGCATCCATCGCCATGGAGACCCGAACATGCTTTTCACCATCCAGATAGGCAATTGCAGCCAGATCCAGATCCTGCTCGAACTGTAATAACCATTTGGCAATTTCAGGAATCTGGGTCAGCAAATTCGCCCCCAGTTTTTCTTTTAAAATATCAAGTGAAGTATCAGTAGGCAGGTCTTCAGTACATGGCGCATACAGCGTGGCATTGCCTTGGTTGATGGTATCAACAATCTTGCCCCATACACGGGTATTCGGCAGATCAATCGCTACAATATTGGCTTTCCATTTCGCCAGCCAGGTCAGAGGACCGGCTTCAGATGCTGCACCAAACAGCACCGCCGTCCGATCTGACAAGTCAAACCATTCAGGATGTACCACACATTCACGCAGGGCATTGGCATGACTGGTTTCCACGATGCCTTGGCTTTCCCAGCGCTCAATCTGCTCCAATAAGGCATCACCTTGCAGCTTTTGACCGTGGTAAGGCACATACCATTCTGGTGCCGATTTGCTATTACCTGTCAGCTTGAAGGTATGCAACTGACCTGCGGGCAGAGTTAAAGCATCTTGTAATACATACTTTTGACCATCACGGTAAAATTCAAAAGTCTGATGGGCCTTTGCCAATCCATCTTCAGCAATTTTCAAGCTGGCTTCAGGAGAACTCAGTCCCTGTTCGACCAGTTGCTTAAAATGTACTGTGTAGTGTTTGCGCCAGTTTTTTTCTGATTGTGCCTGTTGAGAACTGTGTGAATCGACATTGGCTAAGGCTGCTGCGATGATCGCGCGTCCTGCTTTGGAGCTACTTGGTTTTTGTTGCGGAGACTGAAGAGGAAATTGAAGACCGTCTGGTGTAATGGACATGCAAAATATCTCGAGAATGACAGTAATTAATATACAGATGTATATATTATCGCTGCAAAATTCAGTCCAAGATTGGCATTAAGTGACATCATCACTTTCTAATATATTACGAGATGTTTCAAACGAATAAGAGAGCAGTAGCTCTCTTATCCATTTTCAGTAGAAATATGAGGCTTAACTCATATGTAGCTTTATTCCTTCAATATTTAAAAAACCTGATTAAAACGGAACCTGCATCAGTTTATTCAGGAAATGCGGAATCAGGCGTGGCTCCAGAATAATCGTCATGACCACCCCGTAAGCCGCTCCCCATAAATGCGCGCTGTGATTAATGTTGCTATTGCCTTTTTTGCCTGACCAGATGCTATAAGCTACATACAGCACAGCAAAAATAATGGCAGGAACCGGAATGAAGAACACAAAGATCAACTTCCAAGGTTCAAACAGAATATAGGCAAAAAGTACAGCCGAGACTGCACCGGAAGCGCCGAGACTGGCCCAGCGCGCATCATTTTTATGCTTCAGGTAACTTGGCAGAATCGCTGCGATCAGACCACCGAGGTAAAACAGGATAAAACCCAGGTCATACAGATATTGACGATAAAAGCTTTCAATCACGCTGCCGAAGAAGAACAGGGTAATCATGTTAAACAAGAGATGAGCTCCATCCGCATGGATAAAGCCATGCGTAATAAAGCGGTCATATTGTCCACGTTGCAGTGCCGGTGGCCAGAAAATCAGGCGATTCATCACCGTCTCTTTGGAGAAAGCAATAAATGACACAATACAGGTGATCAGAATAATGGTCACGGTATGATTAAAAGGTAAATCAAGCATATAAATGATTCTAAGGGTGCCTATTTGCCAATTATCATGCCATTAAAATTAAGCTAAAGTTGTACTTTTATAATAAATCCGACAATTTTAGTTGATTTTTAAAAATTACCCCGCATCTTCAGTTAAAATGGTCGCTTGAGCTTGAGGAAATTATTGTTATGTCGACTGAGAACAGCAGCACTCCAGTTGTTGGTGAAATTCCCAACTTATTGATTACACCAACAGCACAAGAGTATTTAAAGGATCTACTGGATAAACAGAACACCCCGGGTATTGGTGTGCGTGTTTTTGTAGAGCATCCAGGTACTCCTCGCGCTGAATGTTGCATGGCCTATAGTGCACCTGATGAAGTTGTACCGACAGATTATAAGCAGGAATATCCTGATTTCCCTGCTTTTATCGACTCGCCATCTATTCCGTATTTACTCGATGCCGTGATTGACTACAACAAAGACCGTTTTGGTGGTCAGTTGACCTTCCGTGCGCCGAACTCTAAAGTGCCACGCGTGGGGCCAGATGCATCGGTAGAAGAGCGTATTACCTATGTCTTGCAGTCTGAAATTAACCCGGGTCTGGCAGGCCATGGCGGTAACTGTGCACTGGTTGAAGTCAAAGAAGACCCTGAAAAAGGTTTAACCGCTGTACTTAAATTTGGTGGTGGTTGCCAGGGCTGTTCAGCGATTGATATCACCTTGAAACAAGGCGTAGAAACAACGCTAAAACAGCATATTCCTGAATTGATGAATGTCGTTGATGAAACGGATCATAGTCAGTCTGAAGGTGCGTATATGAAATAAGCTGTTCTATATAACAGTTCATTTATAGCATATAAAAAAACCTCGAACTTTCGAGGTTTTTTTATATCTGGCTTAAAATTTAGTAAATATTAATGATAATAATTATCAATAGCAATTGAATTTGAGTAGAAAGCTGTTACACTTCGCAACCGAATAAACATGATTTCTTCATAAATATTGGGGCGCGCAAGGTATGAATAAGCCATTCTTAAAAACCACTTTGGCATTTGCTGTAACTTCACTCATGACGGGTAATGCATTTGCAGTCGAAGCTGTTGTTCCACAGGCGGAAGCGACTAAATTGCAAACGATTGTGGTGACCGCAACAGGTTATGAGCAAGATTTGGCTAAAGCACCAGCTTCCATTACCGTGATTGATCGTGAAGAATTAGATAAACGTGAATATAACGACATTACTGATGTACTGCGTAATACGCCCGGGGTAGTGGTTTCAGGTGCAGGTTCTGCACAGACCATCAGTATTCGTGGTATGAGTTCAAACTATACTTTGTTTCTGGTCGATGGTAAGCGTCAGTACGGCAAGGATGTCAATCCGAATGGAGACGATGGAGGTTTTGAGAAAAATATTCTGCCACCTATTTCAGCAATTGAACGTATTGAAGTGATCCGTGGTCCAGCTTCTACACTTTATGGTACAGATGCCATGGGCGGTGTAGTGAATATTATTACCAAAAAAGTGTCGGATGAATGGTCTGGCAATGTTGAATTGGGAACCACGATTCAGGACAGTAGCCGTTCAGGTGATATTAAAAATGCTTCTGCATATCTTGCTGGTCCTTTAATTGCAGATAAGCTTGGTTTGCAACTGGCAGTCAATAAGCAGGAACGTAATGAAGACCGTTATGTTGGCGGTTTTCGTGGCACGGAACGTGAAAGCTTAAATTCACGCCTGACTTATGCCATTAATGATGATCATGATGTACAAGTTGAAGCTAATTTCGTGCAGCAGGAATCAACTACGTCTGTAGGGGAAACGGTAGCACCTGCTCAAGGTGCTGCAGATTCATTCTCGCGTAATTATCGTAATGTTTATTCCTTAACCCATAATGGCCGTTATAGCGATAACTTAGACAGTTCATCTTATATTCAATATGAAAATTCAAAAAATCCAGATCGTGGCAATACGGAACTCGGCACCAAAGGGATTACCCTGGATACTTGGACAGCGAACAGTCAATGGAACTTAGCCTTAGGTGATCATACGCTGTCATTCGGGGGATATCTTAAAGATGAAAAACTGGTCGATAAAGCGACTAACCGGAATCCTAATGCACCTGAATTTAGTGAATTAACACGTTGGTCTGCTGCCGCTTTCCTTGAAGACACCTGGAGTATTACGGATCGTTTCGACTTAACCGCCGGCTTACGTTATGATCATGATGAAAACTATAGTGGCCATTTATCGCCACGACTGTATGGGGTGTACGCGGTAAATGATAACTTTGTAGTAAAAGGTGGTGTGGCTACAGGTTATAAACAGCCTGATATTCGTGCAGCCACAGAAGGTTTCTATAGCGTCACGGGTGGCGGTGGTTCACCCTTAGCAACAGGCCGTGGCATTATTCGTTCCAATCCGGACTTGGAGCCTGAATCAAGCGTATCCACTGAATTAGGTTTCAACTGGAAAAATGATTATATCAATACATCGCTGACTGGCTTTATCACTAAATATGAAGATCGTATTACGGAAGTTCGTGCCTGTGAAACCGATACTGATGGCACCACAACAAACCGTAATAACTGGAAGAATTGGAAATGTTTCGAAGGGGATATTCCATTCTACTTTATTAGTGAACGGATTAATGTGGATGAAGCAGAAATTCGCGGTATAGAAGCAACCGTAGAAGCCAGTCTGAATGACTACACAACATTGACTGCAAACTATACCTATACCGATTCAGAGTTTAGATCGGGTGCTTTTAAAGGTCAGCCGCTGAACCAGATGCCGGAACACATGTTTAATATTGGTGTGGATTATGAGCTAAATGATGCACTCAATGTATGGAGCCGCTTGCACCAACGTTCTGAAACCTCTGCATACTTGAGCCGTACTTCGATAGCTCAGCCAAATCCAGGTTACCAATTTGTAGATGTCGGCTTTAACTATAAATTCAGTCCGAATTTGACTGGTAAATTTGGTGTCTATAACCTACTGGATGAAAAAGCTGAAGATATTGATGGTGATCAACTATTGGATGGCCGCCGTTACGGTATCAGCCTGAATGCAAAATTCTAAGCACACAAGAAAATAAAAAAGCCGCTATAAAGCGGCTTTTTTATTTAAATTTTAAGGATTTTTAAAGTATCTTCATGATAATAAAATTGTTCCAGATATTTGCGTGCGCGTTCACGTAAATGGCCTTGAGAAACCATCTGCTGGATTACCGGGCTGAGCAGTTGCTGTAATTCATTCTGAATTAGCGCTTCATCAATATTCAGGTCACGTAATAACTGATCAAAAGTATGTTCCTGATTGCGGACATACCAGGTATGAATTCCGTCATGCACTTGCTGCTGCAGATAGTCCGTCTGGCGTATGTGATCCCAGATGTCATGACCTAAGCCGACTGTCTGATTCAGGTCCTGCAGCTCAATATAATTCTTCAAGACCGATACTGGCATGTCTTTGATTTTATGCCAGAGATTGGCCTGAAAATGATAGAGTTTCTCGTCGTCA
Organism: Acinetobacter idrijaensis; assembly: GCA_000761495.1. GTDB lineage: Bacteria > Pseudomonadota > Gammaproteobacteria > Pseudomonadales > Moraxellaceae > Acinetobacter > Acinetobacter idrijaensis. The sequence goes on along the minus strand of JQCU01000385.1, from coordinate 137,427 downwards.
AAATGCTGGTTCAGCACATGCTCACTCATCTGGCTGAGCTTTAGAATATTTTTTTGCAGATAACGCGCAATGGTGCTATCGAGGTTGGTATCGGTGACATTTTCCAGTACCGATTTGCCCATTTTCATAAAGCGGGAAACCCCGGGTACGCTTTTGGCAATCATGGAGTTATCCAGATAATCCTGAATGGAATGCTGGATCAATTGGGTAATCATGGCTGAAAATGCCGGATTATTCACGACGGTTTTAATCAGACGCTGACGATGGCCACTTTTGCTGGCCACATACTGGGCGATTTTATCGACGGTCAGGACTGGAATCAGATCGGCAATCGTGGTGGTATCATTGGCCGGATGCACCAATGCAAAACGGATATGCTCGGCAATCTGTTCAATCAGAAAGCTGCTGGCTACAGTACCCAGAATCTGTTTTTGTAAAAGCTGATTGATCAGTTCACAGCTCCACAGCTCTTTCAGAGTCTGTTTACGCAACCACAAATAAAATGCATGAAACTCGCTTTGAATCGTTTCAGATTGAGAAAATGCCTGATCGAGAAAATCAAGTTGAGCATCGATCAACTGCTCAATCATCGGGTGTTTCTGCATAGCATCTCTGAAACTTAATTTAAAGGAATGAGTTTATCAGCAAGCGGGTTTTTTAGGGTCTGCGTCTTGGCCAGAAAAGGTAAATAATGTTGTGCAACCTGTTTTTCTGCTTCAAGAATCGGCATATGCCCGACATTATTTAAAATCACAGGTTTTTCGGCACGTTTCAGAAGGGCATGTAGTTCTTTGACCACTTCGACATTAATGATCCGATCCTGTCTGCCCCATAAAATCAAGGTGGGTGCTTCAACCGTGCGCGTCAGGCGGGCAAAGGTTTCCGGTGTATAAATCCGGTTTAGCATCACCACCTGATCAATCGATTTGCTGGTTTGTTCAGCGCGTGAAATCAGCAGTTTTTCCTGTGCATGTCGTAGCTGATAAGGAATCACCGGCGGGTTCTGCATCAGCTGTTTGGAAACATCTTGCAGATCACCGGGTTTGCTGACGATCAGATCTTTTAAGGCTTGTGGGTCTTTGGTATAGGGCGTATTCCCCATTTTGTAAAGACCAGCACTATTGATTAAAAAAAGACTTTGCGTATCGAAAGGATATTGTGAAGCATACACCGTAGCAATCGATCCACCCAGAGAGTGGCCGGCAATGTGTAAATTTTCGTCCACATTTAAGGTTTCAAGGAACAAACGCAGTTGAGAGGTCACATTGGGCACAGAAACATCAAAATTGTCCGGAACTTTGGTGTCGCCGTTGCTTGGCAGATCCGGAATAATGACATGATAATAGGGCGTCAGAAACTGGGCGACCCGGTTCCAGTTGTCGCGCGTGCCGGCCAGACCATGAATCAGTAGAATGGATGGTTTGTTCTTGGCACCGCCTTCGCTATAACTCCAGGTGACCTCGCCAATTTTGAGGGTCTTGGATTTGAGACCGGCAAGGCTGCGTTCCTGCAACAGATGCTGCTGCAAGACTTTGGCAGATGTTTCATTTTTCTGGCTAAACAGTATTTGAGCATGTGTCAGGCCCGGTAATGCCATGCTTAAGGCAACTACGGCTGAACAGATCATTTTCGAGCGCAATTTTATTATTTTCTTCATTGGCCATTCCCCAAAACAAACCCAGTGAGCAAATTGCTCAATCAAAATACTTCCATGTTATAAATTTGCAATTTTCATTCAAATAAAAACATTATTCTTCACTCTATTTTAAATCAATCTTTGCGCTTGTCACCCATTAGTTTTTTGTTGAATTACATTAAATGACTGGAAAATGTGATGTATTGCGCATAAATTACCTGCAGAAATGAAATTAGATAAATGCTAAAAATTTAATCAGCTAAGATTTTTTGCAAGTGACATTCAAAAAAACTGGCAGTAAGATATTGCAACTAAAACCATCGGTGATAGAAAAGAATGCTCACAGCTCAAGAAGCTTTAGAACGTCTTAGACAGGGTAACCAACGTTTTGTCAGTGGCGATACCACGCATCCAAAACAACTTAGCCACCAACAGCGCGCAGAAATGGCAGAGGATCAGAATCCGTTTGCGATTGTCTTGGGATGTTCAGATTCGCGCGTTCCAGCCGAAATGGTTTTTGATCAGGGTCTCGGCGATCTTTTTGTGATTCGTGTTGCAGGTAATATTGTTGCACCCTCACAGGTCGGCAGTGTTGAATTTGCCGCGGCACGTTATGATTGCGCGATTGTGGTGGTGTTAGGTCACAGTCACTGTGGTGCGATTAAAGCGACTATTGATACCTTGATGTGCCCGGATTGCCCGCCATCGGCAAACCTGATGTCGATTGTGAACCGCGTACGTCCTTCAGTTGAAACCTTAATGCAAACTGAACTGAAAAACGACTTGGCAAAATTATCCAAGCATGCGGTACGTTCCAATGTATTTGCTTCGGTGAATCAGTTGCGTCATGGTTCAGCCGTTCTGGAAAACCTGATTGGACAAGGAAAATTAAAAGTCGTCGGTGCTGAATATTCACTGGAAACTGGTGAAGTGACATTCTTCGATTTCTAATCACGATTCATCTAAATACATTCTAAAATAAGTTAAAGGCGCTTTATAAAGCGCCTTTAATATATGGATAAGCATTATTTAACAGAATCGTCTGTGCTTTGGCATTTGGATGAATCAGATCCTTTTGCATCAGGGTTTTATTACCGGCGACACCTTGCATAAAGAAAGGCAATAATTCCACCTTATATTGCTGACTGACCACTTTATAATTATTTTCAAACGCCTTGCTATAGGCCTGCCCGTAATTAGGCGGCATCTTTATGCCAAATACAATGACCTTGGCCTTGGCTTTCTGGCTCTGCTGAATCAGGCTGGCTAAATTTTTTTGAATCATTTGCGGTGGTTGTCCACGCAAGCCATCATTGCCACCTAACTCAATCACCACAAGGTCTGGACGATGCGTCTGTAACAGTTTAGGTAGTCTGGCCAGTGCTCCGCTGGTGGTTTCGCCACTGACACTTGCATTGACCACTTTATGCTGTTTCGGATACTGTTGCTCTAAACGCTTTTGTAATAAATGTACCCAACCTTGCTGGGGCTGGATACCATAACCTGCACTTAAACTATCACCTAAAATCATAATCGTCTTTGCTGAGACCCCAAGAGGTAACAGGCACAGACTGAGCACAAAAAAGTAAGGCAATAGCCGAGTTTTCTGATTAAGATCTTTCATATAGGACACGTATGATTCAAAGCAGCAACGATTCGACCATCATGCCACAGGCTATTATTTCTGCCCAGAAATTGACACAAAAGATACAACTTTCACAAAAACAGCTCACCATTTTTGAGAATCTTGATCTGGAGATTCAGGCCGGGGAGCAGGTAGCAATTACCGGTCGTTCCGGTTCCGGGAAATCCACATTACTGGGTATTCTGGCGACACTGGATCAGGCAAGTTCAGGTCAGCTTATGGTCTGTGGCGAATCAGTGTCTAACTTGAATGAAGAACAACGTGCGCTGGTACGTTTAAGAAATATCGGGTTTGTCTTTCAGTCTTTTCAGCTGTTGCCACATCTGACTGCACTTGAAAATGTGATGCTGCCATTACGTCTGCAACCTGGTTTTAAATATGCAGAAACCGAGCACAAAGCCTTGGCTCTGTTGCATAAAGTCGGTCTGGATCGACAGGCGCAGCAAACGCCGAAAGTACTGTCTGGCGGTGAACAACAGCGTGTAGCCATCGCTCGTGCACTGGTCAGTGAACCAAAAATCATTTTTGCCGATGAACCTACAGGCAATCTCGATGGTGAAACGGCCAGAGAAATTGAACAACTACTCTTTCAACTAAACCAGGAACTGGGGACGACTTTGGTGCTGGTCACGCATGATCGCAAACTGGCACAGCAGTGTCAGCGGCATTTTGAACTGCTGAATAGCGAGCTGATTGAACATCCGAGTGGAGGATGAAATGAATCCATTATTTCGTCCTTTACTGACGCAAAGCTTTAAAACCACCGGGATTTATCTGCTGATTATTGCCTTAACACTGGCGATCAGTGCGACTACTGCACTCAAGTTTAGTAACGAGCAGATCCAAAATGCAGTCGCCTTGCAGGCAGCAGAAATGTTGGCTGGTGATCTGGTGCTTTCAGATAATGAGCCGTTGCCAGAGCAGTGGCGTGATCAGGCCAAGCAGCTGGATTTAAAGCAGTCAGAAGTCACTTTCTTTAGCAGTATGGCCTATACCGATGCGCAGTTTGTCATGGTCAATGTCAAAGCCATTGATCAGGCTTTTCCTTTGCGTGGCGAACTGCGGGTGCAACCGGCAAAAAAGTCGATTCAGTCTGGTGAAATCTGGCTCAGTCCACGAGCCATGGATTTGCTCAAAGTCAAATTGGGGGATCAGCTCAATATTGCCGATGCAGCATTCAAAGTCACCGCCAAGATTGAACAGGACTCCAATCAGGAGCTTGGATTTTCCGGATTTTCACCAACGGTGATTATCTCCCAGGCGGATGTGTCACGAACTAATGCCATTCAGGTAGGGAGCCGGATTGAATATCGCTTACTCATGGCTGGCCGTCCGGATGATACCCAACAATATGAAGCCCTGTTCAAGCAGCAGGTCAAGTCAGCAAACGGCTCGGCTGAAACGCCAGCGGAAGTACAAGGGCAGGAGTTTGAGGAGCAAAGCAGTCTCAGGTTACGCAATGCCAGTGAAGGCAATACCCGCTTGATGAAGCCAATCGCCAATCTGGACACTTTCCTGCAACTGGCCAATATTCTGACCATTCTATTATGCGGGATTGCTATAGCCTTAACCGCGCAGCGCTATGTGCAGCAGAATCAGGATCATATTGCCTTGATGCGTTGTATCGGTGCTACCAAGAAACAGATTCTGTCAGCTTATCTGGCTTTACTCGGGATGGTGCTGTTGATTGCGATGCTAATTGGTACCGTGGTCGGGATCAGTCTGGGTTATGGACTGTTGCAATTGATGTTGCAGCTGATTCCGAATTTGCAGATTGAGTTTTCCGCTATCGCAATGTTGCTAGGACCATTGCCGGTCGCGATGCTGACCAGTGCCGTGGTGCTGCTCGGTTTTGTCATGCCAAGCTTGTTGCAATTGCTGAATACGCCGCCAATTCGGGTGATTCGCCAGCAGGAAAAATCAGTGCAATCCATGCTGTGGATGCTGCTGACTGGAACGCTCAGCCTGATTATTTTTAGTGTGATTTTGACTGAAAACTTGCTGCTGACCGCCTGGGTGATTGGCGCGATTATTGTGTTATGTGCAGTGCTGTATCTGACGGTATGGGGGGGGGTGAAACTGCTACGGAATATGAAGCTGAATCTGTCAGCCTATGTGCGCACACCTTCTCAGACTGCCTTGCAGATTACGGCTTTAGCCTTGGGCTTAAGCCTGATTACAGTATTGGCAGTCTTGCGTACCGATCTGCTGGAGCGCTGGCAGCAACAGTTACCGGAAGGTACGCCGAATCAGTTTGTTTATGGTTTACCGCCTTTTGATATGCCAGACCTGAAAGCTCAACTTGAGCAGAATGGCTGGAAAAGCACGCCACTGTATCCAAATGTCCGTGGGCGTCTGGTCGCCAAAAATGATCAGCCTTTTGCCGAGGAACTGGTGAAAAGCAGCAATACCTTAAGACGTGAACTGAATCTGACCCAGTCAAATAGCTATCCACAAGATAATGTGATTGTCAGTGGTGACGCGGTATTAAAACAAGTCGGCACCGTATCGGTCGAAGCCAATACTGCGGAAGAGCTAGGGATCAAGATCGGAGATAAACTCAGTTTCAGTCTGCCAGAAGGGATACTGGAAGCTAAAGTCGTTAATCTAAGAACCGTCGAATGGGAAAGTTTTAGCCCGAATTTCTTCTTTATCTTTGCACCGAATAGCATGGATGCCAATGCCGGCAGTTATCTGGGCAGTTTTTATGTCCCGGAGGTAGATAAAGGCAAACTGGTCCCTGTGATCCAGCAATTTTCCAACACGGTGTTTATTGATGTCAGCCTGATTCTGGAAGAGATCAAACGCATTGTGAATGTGCTGGTGCAAATCGTGACGATTCTGGCGGTACTGGTCAGCATTTCCGGTTTTCTGGTGCTGATGGCCTGTCTGAACCTGTTGATGGATGAACGCAAACGTGAAGTGGCTTTGCTACGATCATTCGGTAGTTCCAAGCAGAAACTGAAAACCATGATGAGTCTGGAAATTGGTTTTATTGGGCTGTTTGCCGGAATAGTTTCCTGCCTGTTTGCCGAAGTGATCAGTGCGATTGCCAGTTATAAAATGGATTTAATGATTCAGCCGCATTGGGAAATCTGGATTATCCTGCCGATCTTTATGACCTCTTTATGTGCGCTGATTGGCCGTTATCGCCTGAGTTATCTGTCAGAGATTCCACCCTTACAAAGTTTGCGTGAGATGAATCAATAAGATTCATCTCCGTGATTTTTAAACTGGCTGAGAGTTAAAGTTTTAGTTGCTGTTGCATCATTTCCAGAATCTCTTGCCACAGTGGGCGAATGGGTTCGAGTAAGGCCAAGTTATGTTGATAAAGCAGCACACAAAGGCCGAACCCGACAATCAAGGCAATCAGATTGAACAGGTGGCTACGCTGCATTTTTTGCCCGATGTACCAGAGCAAGGTGAGAAAAGCCCCCATCAGCATGCCGCCAATATGTGCGGCATTGTTGATTCCACTGATCATAAAGCCCAGCGCGAGGTTTAGACCCATCACCATCACCAGGGTTTTTTTATCCAGAATAAAACGTTGCTGTGGCAGCATTGGCAATAAAGCCAGCACCGTGAGTGAAGCACCGAGTCCCATCACGGCACCAGATGCGCCGGCACTGACTGCAGGCAATAAATCGGGATTGGCCACACCGCCTTCGATCAGGCTATAGCTGTCTTGAATATTCATATAGCCACTGAGCAGGCTGCCCATTAATCCGGCACACACATACAGGCCAATAAAATACATCCGGCCAAACAGCTGTTCGGCAACACTACCAAAAATATACAAGGCCCACATATTCAACATCAGGTGAATCAGGCCAAAATGAAAAAACATGCTGCTAAACAAGCGCATGGGTTCCGCTAAATAGGTTAAAGGTGCATAATCGGCACCCCAGAGAATAGCGTCTCGGGTACTCGGCTGGCTAACATCCATGCCATGCATGGCTTGCCAGCCAAATAATCCAACATTGATCCCGATTAAAATGGCGGTGATCCACCAGAGATGCATTTCAAGTTTGCGATGTTCGACAGGGGGAGAGTATTCAGACATGCTATTTTTTTGCTGTGATTGTATATTTCGAATAAGCTTAACACGAAAAATTAAATTTTCAGGAGTAACGCACTGACATGAAAGCCTTTCTGATCCGCACGATGCTCGTCATCGTCAGTGTGATTCTGCTGGTTCAATTGTGGATCTTTGCCAGTCTGGCCTGGTGGCGAACCAATCCGGTGAACACCACCATGATGATGCGGATTGATTACTGGACAGAACCTTCCAAAGCGATTCAGCATCAGTGGCGTCCCTATGACGAAATCAGCCTGAATCTGAAACGTGCCATCGTCACTGCGGAAGATGGAAAATTTATTCATCACCATGGTTTTGACTGGGACGGAATTCAAACTGCGCTGAATAAAAACAGAAATCAGGGCCGTGTAGTGGCCGGTGGTTCGACAATCTCCCAGCAATTGGCGAAAAACCTGTTCCTCGTCAACAAGCGTTCCTTTGTGCGTAAAGGTCAGGAAGCAGTCGCGACCTGGATGATGGAGCGCATGTGGTCGAAAGAACGGATTCTGGAAGTCTATTTAAACTCGATCGAGTTCGGGGACAATATTTACGGCGTTGAAGCAGCGGCCAAACATTATTTCGGTAAAACCGCACAAAGCCTGACCCGCGATCAAGCCATCTTTCTGGCTGCCATTTTGACCAATCCGAAATATTTCCAAGATCATCGCAATTCCTCTGCATTAAATGCTCGTAAGCGGATGATTCAGCGCTATATGCGTTATGCAGAATTACCTTAATTGATGATTTGAAGAGAAAGCCCAATTATTTGGGCTTTTTTTATGAAATTGTCATCAATTTGAAGCATACTTGGAGGGATAAGCACAATTTTAAATCCGCATAGGTTTGATATGAATACGGCAGCCAGCACAACTTCAGCACAGCCCGAATATACATATAATGATCGTTATATTAATCGTGAACTGTCTATCCTAGACTTCCATTTACGTGTCCTGGAACAGGCTGTCGATCCTTTACATCCATTGCTCGAACGCATGAATTTCCTGTTGATTTTCTCGCGTAATCTGGATGAGTTTTTTGAAATCCGGGTCGCCGGGATGATGGAACAGCTGGATCTGGACAATGAAAGCCGGAGCCCGGATGGCTTGACTCCAAAGCAGGTTTTAGAACAGATTTCTAAAACGGCACATGCCGCCATTGAACGCCAGTACCGTATTTTAAATGAAGAAATTTTGCCAAAACTGCGTGAGGAAGATATTTGCTTCTTGCGCCGTGGTGAGCTGACTCCGGCACAATCTGCCTGGATTAAAAAATACTTTCAGGAGCAGGTTGCGCCGGTTCTCACTCCGATCAGTCTGGACCCTGCACATCCATTCCCGCGACTGGTGAATAAATCACTGAACTTTATTGTCACGCTGGAAGGGAAAGATGCCTTTGGCCGTCAGATTGATCTGGCTGTGGTACCTGCACCGCGTTCTCTGCCACGCGTGGTGCGTTTACCGGATGAACTGACCGATGGAAAAGAACATCATGTGATGCTGTCGGCGATTATTCATGAGCATGTTTCTGACCTGTTCCCGGGGATGACAGCGACTGGCTGTTATCAGTTCCGTGTTACCCGAAATGCCGATTTGGCCTTGAATGAAGATGTTGAAGATCTGGCCAAGGCACTCAAAGGCGAACTCAGTTCACGCCGTTTTGGCCGCGCCGTGCGTCTGGAAGTGACAGAAAATTGTCCGCAGCATATTTATGAATATCTGCTGAATGAATTTGATCTGGACGACGAGCAGCTTTATAAAGTCGCGGGCCCGGTCAATCTGGCACGTTTGCTATCTAACTTTAAACGTCCGCATTTACGTTATGACTCGCATACTCCCATCATTCCTAAAGTACTGAAAAAATCTGAAAATATTTTTAGTGCAATGCAGAAGCAGGATATTCTGCTGCATCATCCCTTTGAATCTTTTGCGCCGGTGATTTCATTATTACGTGAAGCGGCACGCGATCCGCAAGTGCTGGCGATCAAGCAGACCTTGTACCGCAGTGGGCCAGATTCTGAAATTGTCCAAGTGCTGGCTGAAGCTGCCCGCAATGGCAAGGAAGTCACGGCAGTGATTGAATTGCGTGCGCGTTTCGATGAAGAATCCAATATTGCGGTGGCCAATGTCCTGCAAGAAGCCGGTGCGGTCGTGGTCTACGGCATTGTCGGTTACAAGACTCACGCCAAGATGATTCTGGTGGTGCGTCGGGAAAATAACAAACTGGTGCGCTATGTTCATCTGGGCACCGGTAATTATCATGCCGGCAATGCGCGAATCTATACCGATTATGGTCTGTTAACGACGGATAAGGATCTGTGTGAAGATGTGCATCGTATTTTTCAGGAATTGACCGGTATGGGGAAAATGGCCAAGCTGAAAAAGCTGCTGCACGCGCCGTTTACCTTACATGCCCAGTTACTGAACTATATCGATAATGAAATTGCCTTTGCCCAGGCAGGTAAGCCGGCGCAGATTATTGTCAAAGTCAATGCGCTGACCGAAATGCAATTGATTAACAAACTCTATGAAGCCTCTCAGGCCGGAGTACAGATTGACCTGATTATTCGGTCGATTTGCAGTTTGCGTCCGGGTTTGCCGGGTCTGTCGGAAAATATCCGGGTGCGTTCAATTGTCGGACGTTTCCTGGAACATACCCGCGTGTATTATTTCAGCAATAATGGAAATTCACGTATTTATTGTTCAAGTGCAGACTGGATGGATCGTAACCTGTTTAATCGGGTCGAGGCCTGTTTCCCGGTCGAAGATGAAGCCTTGAAAAAACGCATCTATCAACAAGGTCTGTTGAATTACCTGAAAGACAACCAGCAATCCTGGTTATTGCAAGGTGATGGTACCTGGCTGCGGGCACAGCCAAAAGAAGGTGAAAAACCACATAATGCACAACGTATTCTGTTAGAGCTGTTTAAATAAGTTTAAGTATTTAAAGAGGCTGAATATTCAGCCTCTTTTTTATTTCGAACATACAATTGAACTGTTTAAGCTGAGTCTGATCAGTTTTCGATAGATGTATTTGACCCGGCTATACATCTGATAATCTTTCATCTGAAGCTGGTTTTGTCGTTCGGTTTGCGATTTATGCTGACTCATTACTTTTAATAACTGTAATTCAGCGAAGTTGAGACAGGCTTTAACGCTGGGCTGGTGCAGGAGATAGTCTGCCAATTCAGTATGAATGTAGGCTCCACCGCGCAAGACAGTTTTTAGACTATCAGCGAACTGGGGTAATGAATCATGATGCTGCATATAGCTATCTGCTCCGGATAATAAAGCAGAATAGATGAGTGCTATGGCATCCGTATTGAATATGGCAATAACAGGTGTATCTGAGCTTTGCTGTTTCAGCTGATGAATCAAACTGATCTCTGAAGTTGTTGCTGCATGATAAAGAATCAGATTAGGCAGATGTTCAGTAATCATGGATTGTGCGGACAGCATATTGTCCGCATACAGCAGCATATCTGGCTGATAGCCGAGTTGCTGTAGCACGGTCTGGATTTTTGACAGGTCGAGTCCAGTCGGTGAACGAATCACTAAAACCGGTGCAGGCAAAAGGCTAGCCAATAAAACGCGATCCTGTAGATGCGATAGAGAGCTATACTGTGAATCAGGCAGATGCAAATGCCTATCCCAAAGAATAGTGATTTAGCTGAAATGTAGAGATTCTAAGTTTCTAGGCGGACTGGATGCATTCAATTCAAGATATAAAAAAGGAGCAACATGTGCTCCTTTTTATTATCTATAGATCAGGCAGCATCGTGCTGAGTGATTTTCTGGAAAATCTGTAATAACACATCAAACTCGCTTTGCAGCGGTGTGCTTTTACGGGTTACCAATGCCAGGGTACGACTTGGGGCTGAATCGATCGCTTTTACCTGAATCTCAGGATTGGCTTTTACCATATTGGTATGAATCGCGATTTCAGGCAACAAGGTAAAACCAAGATTGGATGAAACCATTTCGATTAAAGTCGGCAGTGAGCTGGCTTTTAAACGATGATCATTTTTACGCTCACCAATCGGGCAGGCACTCAAGGCATGATCACGCAAGCAATGACCTTCTTCAAGTAACATCAGGCGAGACAGATCCAGATCTTCTAAAGAGTTTGCTTGTGCAGCATGCTGATCAGATTTTTGGTAAACCAGATACAGATTCTCTTTGGCAATTTCAGCAACTTTCAGACCGCGGGTATCGAAAGGCAATGCCAAAGCCACCATATCCAGGTTGCCATGTTCCAGCTTTTCTACAATCTTTTCACTTTGCGCTTCATGCAGATGCAACTGGATTTTTGGTAATTGCTTATGTACTTCGTCCAGCAGTTGGGACAATAGGAAAGGTGCAATTGTTGGAATGACGCCGAGATGTAGATCACCGGTTAAAGGTTCACTCATCTCACGACTTAAACGCATTAGGTCCTGAGCATCGGCCAGTAGAACACGTGCGCGTGCAACCACTTGTTCACCAAGAGGCGTTAAACGAACATTCTGGCGGTCGCGTTCAACAAGTACGCCACCGAGTAAACGCTCCAGCTCCATGATGCCGCCAGACAAGGTTGACTGGGTGACAAAGGAGCGGCGAGCAGCTTCTGTAAAGTGTAGCGTCTCTGACAGTGTTACGAGGTATGACAGCTGTCTTAGGGATGGTAATGCAGCCATAGTGTCCTAATGTTTATGATTTAAAATGATCAGCAAATAATTCGCTAAGATATGGAATAAAATGCGGTGGGATATCATGCCCCATTCCATCAATTAATTCAAATTTAGCCCCTGAAATTGCTTTCGCAACGGCCTTGCCATGGCTAGGAGGCAGCAATCGATCTCGAGAACCATGGACCACCAGGGTTTCTTGTTTGATTTGCTTGTCCAGTTGCAGCAATGAGCCTGTACATAATATTGCTAAAAACTGTTGAAGTACACCAGCAGGATAGTAACTTCGCTTATATAATTTACGGGCGGTCTGCACCGCTTCCAGATGATTGACATAACCTGGTGAGCCGATGATCTTAAACAGTTTCAAACTATGATCAACAATGCCATCTTCATCTGTTGAAGTCGGTTTGTCAATCAAACTAAAGAGTTGCTTAGGGAAGGGCGGTGGCAACATCGGCTGGTTATTGCTGGTAAACAGTAAGCCCAGTTTTTTGACTTTGTCCGGATAACGCGCGGCCAGAATCTGGGCAATCATACCGCCCATCGAAGCACCCAGCACATAGACCTGTTCCAGCTGCATTTTTTCAATCAGCAGACTGACATCTTCAGCCATATCATACAGATCATAAGGTGCACCCTGATTACCCAGACCCAGCACAAACCGGCTCATCATTTTCAGGGTATTCAGGCGCGGACCTTTGTGATGAACTTTTGAAGACAGGCCAATATCACGGTTATCAAAACGGATGATGTGATAGTCATTGTCAATCAGTGACTTGCAGAAAAAGTCAGGCCAGTACAGCATTTGCCCACCCAGACCCATAATTAGCAAAATGGTGGGATGTTCCGGATTTCCACCAACCTCGACATGTAGCTGGATCCCATTGCCAAGATCAACCTTGGTTTCATGCATGAACGAGGTATAAGGGGAAAGATTAAACTGTGCTGCGCTGTACATAGTCGCTGTCCTAATTAAAGGATATTTCGTTTAAAAAATATCCGTGCTATTAAACCTCTAAACCGCAGCAGGAATCAAGTCAGGAACCTGCTTGGTCAAGGTCAGACGCTGTTTGGCTGCAGTGGCGCCCAAAAGCACGAAACCGCGTAAGGTGCCGTTAGCATCGAATGCTTTAGCCAGCATGCCATCATCAAATTCTTCAGTTTCCCAGATGACATCCACATCAACCGGAGCAGGCAATACCGTTAAAGGTGCAGCAGGCGTTTTAACTGCCACTGGCATAGCCGGATAATGTACAGCAGTATGTTCGCCATTTAAGGTTTTTGCCAAAGCGCGGGCTTGTTGCATGATCGGCATGACATAAGGCAATAAGGTGCCATTGACCTCGGCACAGTCGCCCACGGCATAGATATCGGCCTGGTTGGTTTCCAGTTGTGCAGTGGTTAACACTCCGCGACTGGTATGTACGTCTGCCTGTTTCGCCAAAGAAATATTTGGCTGTAAGCCCACCGCAGACAACACCACATCAGCGACCAAAGACTGACCGTTGGCCAGCGTGACCAGATAATCACCATTGTCCGCACAAGAGACTTTTTCGACTGTTGTGCCCAAGACAAAGTGAATGCCGGTTTCTTCAAGATTCTTCTGGAATGCAGTAGCAACATGTTCTGGCAATAAGCGGCCAAGTGGCTGAGGGGCTAAATCAATGACTGTAACCTGATGATCGGTATTTTGTAGGTCGTTGGCAAATTCACAGCCAATCAGGCCTGCACCTAAAATTACTACACGTTTGTCTTCACGTGCTGCCAGATTGTTACGGAAAGCTTTATAGTCACTCAAATTGTTGACGACATGAATGTCATCGCTGGCATCACCGGCGATCGCCAGACGTATCGGATTGGCACCAATGGCTAATACCAGCTTGCTATAATGTTGCATACTTTCCTGACCATCTTTTTCAATAATCAGCTGATGATCTTCCGGATGAATGGCTTTGACCCAGGTATGCTGTTCAATACGCATATTCAGCTGTGCTGACATTTTAGTGGCATCGCCCAGTGGAATTTGTTCAGGTGATTTATTGCCGGCCAGAGCGTTGGAAAGCGTCGGTTTGGCATAATTGACCGCATCATCTGCACAGATCATCAGCAATTCATGCTCTGGATTGAGTTTACGAAATTCACGTGCTACGGCATAACCCGCCATACCTGAACCAATAATGACGATAGGATGCATAGTTGTTTCCATATGGTAGAGCTCCATGCTGTATAAATGATAGAAGGGCATAAAAAAAGACCATATGGATATGGCCTTTAACTGGACGTGATTAGACTTCGATCATTTCGAAATCGACTTTAGACACGCCACAATCCGGACAGGTCCAGTCATCCGGGATATCTTCCCATTTGGTGCCCGCCACGATCCCGTCTTGAGGCCAACCTTCCGCCTCGTCATAAATCCATCCACATACGATGCATTGAAACTTTCTCATGTAACTCTCCAAAACTGAGCAACTGTAGGCGTCAGCTTAAAATCCATAAAAGGCAAGACTCTAAAAGAATATGACTTTTTAACAGTGAACATATTTGGCTAAATTTTTACGCAGTTCTATTCATAAAGTAAAGTGAATAAAAGCTTAATCAGCGAAATTAGCAGCAGAATAGACGACACATTCCTCATTTATCTAAAAATCACGCCAATCAGCTTTTCTAGCGCAGACGGTTAAAGGATAAAAAGCTGAGGATGGCAAAATGAGCGTTTATCTTGGGGGATAGACCAAAGTCGTGCAGTAAAAACTTGAGTTTTTAGGTAATTTAGAATCAGTAAAGTCTGGGTTAAATATTTTTAAAATAAATCAATATAATAAAATCAATATTTTGTGGTTAAACATCGGGTTTTTATTAGACAGCTTGGCTTGTTCGTTTCACTCAAATAGGTTTAAAATTCCCATATTCCTTTTCTTTTTTAAGATCTCCCATGAGCAATTTGTCTACTTCTTTGTGGTCTCACATTCGTACGGTCCAAGATTTTCCAAAACCAGGAATTTGCTTCTTTGATTTGACCCCACTTTTCATGAGCAATATTGGTCCATTGACTGACGCTTTGATTGCCAGCATTCCTGCTGACAAACTGGCAGAAGTAGAAAGCTTTATTGCGGTTGAAGCGCGTGGTTTTGTGTTGGCAAGCTTGTTGGCACAACGTACAGGCAAAGGCTTATTGTTGGTGCGTAAAGCAGGTAAATTGCCACCTCCAGTGGTCGGTGTGGGTTATAGCCTGGAATATGGTCTGGATCGTTTAGAAATGTCTGCGGAAGTTCAGTCCCAGAAAGTAATTATTGTGGATGATGTTCTGGCAACCGGCGGAACCTTAAAAGCAGTGAATGAACTGGCTCAAAAATGTCAACATGAAGTACTTGGCGCAAGTATCTTCCTTGATCTTCCTGACCTGCATGCTGAATTAGGCCTGGATATCTGGTCAGTGTTGGATGATAAATCTCAGCCTGAAGCGGCAGTTGCTTAAGTCATAAATTAAAAAAAAAGCCCCAAAATTGTGGGGCTTTTTTATTGCCTGATAAAATGATCTTCGATTTCCTGAATCAGCGTATTAATCTGTTCAGGGTGTTCCAGACGATGGTGGCCACCATCAACTGCCTGAATCTGCATATAATCTTCCAGTTGAGCTTGTACAGCATGCATATCCAGAATTTCATCGCCCAGTTCAAGATAGGCAAACTGAGGAATGTCATGCTGTAAATCGTGATGCCCAATGGCCGGATAATCATCGCGGAAGTTAGGCTGTAAAATGGGATTGGCCACTACACAGGGAATTTGATACGCCTGTGACATTTTCAGCGCCCAATAACCGCCAAGACTGTGGCCGACCAGAATATCCGGTTTGATGGTTTCAATCATCTCATGATAAAACTCGGTGACCGAACTATAGCTCAGATTTCGATAATCGACATCGATACAGTATTTATGTACCCCATCAATGGCATGGAACTTGGTGGATTCTCTGGAGGAATCTAAGCCATGTAAAAACAAAATCTTAGACATAGTTCATTACTCATTTTTATGGGACATGCCATATTGGTTATTTGTTGATTGGCACATCATCTTCAATCTGAGCGTCATTGTAGAACGTCTGGGGGTACAAGGCAGTTAGCTATTGGTCTAAGCCACAATTTTGCAGTGCAATGATTTTGTATAACCCCTGTCTGATTTAAACTTTAATCCCAACTGAGAGCAGCGGGGTGCTGCAAAAGGTTGAAGAAAGGGAATTTAAAAGAGTGACAGAAAGGCTCAACCGAATGGTGTAAATAGCAGGATAGTGGATTTTTCCAAAGAAAAGCCGGTTCCTGAGAGTGTTTGCGCTACGATTTGAGAAGGATTTCTGCTATTCTATGCAACTTCTATTTTTTAACTAATCTTATTCGAGGCAGAGATGACGCAAAATAACGCTCAATCGACTTCTGAACAAATCATTTCCGAAAACGATTTAATTGCACAGCGTCATGCCAAGTTAAAGCAAATCGAAGCTCAGGCACAAGAAACAGGTAAGAGCCCATGGCCGAATACCTTTAAGCGTGAGCATTATGCCCAGGATTTACAAGACCAGTTCGCTGATAAATCTAAAGAAGAAATTGAAGCAGGCGAAAAGGTTTACGTCAAAGTTGCCGGTCGTGTGATGTTGAACCGTGGTTCATTTATCGTGATCCAGGACATGACAGGTCGTATCCAGCTGTATGTGGCGCGTAAAGAACTCGCTGAAGATGTACTGGCTACCATTAAAGGTCTGGACCTTGGCGATATCATTGCAGTCGAAGGTTATATCGGTCGTTCGGGTAAAGGCGATTTGTATGTACATATCGAACATTTTGAATTACTGACCAAATCATTGCGTCCACTGCCAGACAAATTCCATGGTCTGAACGATACAGAAGTAAAGTATCGTAAACGTTATCTTGACCTGATCGTTAATGAAGAAACACGTAAAACTTTTGAAATTCGTGCCAAAGTTGTGGCGGGTATCCGTGCCTTCCTGACTGAAAAGCGCTATATGGAAGTTGAAACGCCAATGATGCATGTGATTCCAGGTGGTGCATCGGCACGTCCTTTCGAAACACATCATAATGCATTAGATATGTCATTGTTTTTGCGTATTGCGCCAGAGCTTTACTTAAAGCGTTTGGTAGTTGGCGGTTTTGAACGTGTGTTTGAAATTAACCGTAACTTCCGTAACGAAGGTGTTTCTACCCGTCATAACCCTGAATTCACCATGATTGAATTCTACCAGGCGTATGCAGATTACAAAGACTTGATGGAATTGACCGAGCAAATGCTGGAGCGTCTGGCGATTGATATCTTGGGTACGACTGACGTGCCTTATGGCGATGAAGTGTATAGCTTCAAAGGGCCATTCAAGAAAATTTCAATGTTCGATGCGATTCTGGAAAATAACCCGCAATTTACTCCTGAAAATGTCAATGACCGTGAGTTCCTGGCAAAATTCCTTCAGGAAGAATTGAAAGAGCAAGTGAAGCCAGGTTTTGGTCTGGGCAAACTGCAAACCATGGTATTTGAAGAAACCGTAGAAACCAAATTGCGTCAGCCGACTTTCATTACTGAATATCCAGCGGAAACTTCTCCATTGGCACGCCGTAATGATCACAATCCACACATTACCGACCGTTTTGAATTCTTCATCGGTGGCCGTGAGTTGGCAAATGGCTTCTCGGAATTAAATGATCCAATCGATCAGGCTGAACGATTCCAGGCACAGGTTGCTGAAAAAGATGCTGGTGATGATGAAGCTATGCATTACGATGCAGACTTTGTAGAAGCATTGGAATACGGTCTTCCTCCAACAGCAGGTGAGGGTATTGGTATTGACCGTCTGGTGATGATCTTTGCCAATGCAGCAAGTATCCGCGATGTGATCTTGTTCCCGCATATGCGTCATAAAAATGCTTAAATGCTGAATTCAAAATAACCCACCATTGTGTGGGTTATTTTTTATCGATACATCTGAAAGCTTGAGTAAAAAACAACAGTTTAATCGTTGAAAATTAACATAGGAGCGATTAAGGTGAAGCAGAAAATAAACTTGAGAATATTCATCCCATGTTGCTAAAAAAAACATTATTGAGTGTGTTGCTGACTACGCTTGCTCTTCCTGCTTTTGCTCAGGGCCTGGTTCTAAATGATGCAAATTTGCGTACTGACCTGAACTGGTTAAACCAGCAAGGGGTTATTCAAATCAGTACCTCAACCTGGCCGCTGAGTGGGGATGAAATTCAACGAGCCTTAACAAATGCGCAGATCAGCAATACTATACAGCAGCGTGTAATCGATTCGGTTCTGGCTAAACTAAAGGCAGATAATCAACTGCTAAAATTGGGTGTATTTGCAGAAACCGATCAAAAAAATATTCCACAGACTTTCGGGGATCAGCAAAAAGCACAATATCAGGCAGCTTTAGAGTTTAATGCTGGCAGTACGAATTGGGATGCCAAAATCAGGGTGAATGCTGAAAAAGATCCACAAATTGATAATGATCAGAATGTAAATCTCGAAGGTTCTTATCTGGCGGGGAAACTTTGGAATCAATGGTTGATTGCTGGGCAGATTCCAACTTATTGGGGGCCAGGCCATGATGGCAGCTTGATGCGTGGTGATGCCAGTCGTCCAGTCTATGGCTTTACAGTTCAACGTGCAGAACAGACAGCATTTGAAAATAAATGGTTATCTTGGATTGGGCCGTGGCAATATCAGGCTTTTGCCGGTCAACTCGATGACTATAGCGCAGTTCCAGACGCCAAATTGATTGGTTTGCGTGTTACAGCACAGCCTTTACCTTATTTAGAGCTTGGTGCCTCGCGTGCGATTCAGTGGGGTGGTGAAGGGCGACCTGAAAGTTTAAGTTCGCTATGGGATGCTTTTGTAGGTAGTAAAGATAATGGGGGTACAGGTGAACCAGACCCATCTAACCAGATTGCCGGCTTCGATGCGCGGTTAAATTTATTTTCTCTTACCCAAATTCCGGTAGGTCTATATGCTCAATATGTAGGAGAGGATGAGGCTGGGGGCTTACCTGCAAAAAAAATGTATCTTGCCGGCATTGACTATTCTTCCACTGTAAAAAATATGCCATATCAGCTCTACACAGAATGGGCAGATACGCGGACTAATGGCAAGGTTCAAGGCATTTCCTACAACCATACGAATTATACAGACGGTTTTTATCAGCATGGTTATCCTCTAGCACATGCTTTAGGTGGCGATGCGCAGATGATTTCCGTGGGTGGAGATATTCGTATTGATTTTATGAACCGCTTATCAGGGCGTATACTTTTTGCTGATGTGAATCAATCGGAACGTGCCGCTGTTAATAATGCTGCTTTTGCTTTTAATGATGAGATTAAAGCATTGGATTTGACCTGGTCGCATTATATCCGTCCAGAAATGCCGCTTAAAATTAATGCATGGATCGGTGATTCACAGGTAAATGGTCGAGATAGCGGAGTTTCTTTAGGTATCGAAATACCATTAGAAAAAGGCTTGTTCAGTTATTGATTCTTAGCCATGATTAAATCCTGCTTAAACGCAGGATTTTTTTAGCATTTTGAAAAACTATAAACAAAAAAAACGCAATGATTGGGGTTGTCATTGCGTAGAAAAAGGAACGTCTTTCAAACTACTTCATTAACTGTGGAGAGAGTTAAATCTGATTCCTTACTGAATATGACCATAATAGGACGCATTCTCATATGACTCATCAGTATTCATGTTAATACATGTTAAATAAGGTTAAAACTATGAAGATTATGTGGGGATATTTGCATCATTTTTGCGCAATTTTAGCTTAAACAAAAAAGCTCTTCATCAGAAGAGCTTTTAAGAGCAATTTTTTCTAATTAAAAATGGAATACACCGAGGCCAGATTTAACTTCATCCAGTGTCGCCTGGGTAATATCGCGACATTTATCCGTACCGGTTTTCAGGATATCCATGATGTAATCGGGATCTTTAGCCAGTTCAATACGACGCTCACGAATTGGGCCGATCAATTCTTTTAAAATACTTTCCAGACGTTTTTTCACTGTACCATCGCCTAAACCACCACGACGATAATGGGCTTTGAGCTCTTCCAGCTCTTCTTTATTTGGGTCAAAGGCATCTAGATAAGTAAATACCACATTGCCTTCGACCTGACCTGGATCTTCAATACGCAGATGATTCGGATCGGTATACATTGCATTGACGGCTTTCTTAATATCTTTATCTGTCGCATCCAGCACAATGGTATTGCCCAAAGATTTCGACATTTTTGCTTTACCATCAAAACCAGGTAGGCGACCAACATTGGAAAGAAGTGCCTTACATTCTGGTAGCAGGTCATGCCCAATTTGACGGTTCAAACGACGCACGATTTCGTTGGTCTGTTCGATCATTGGAATTTGATCTTCACCCACAGGAACAACCGTTGCCTTAAATGCTGTAATGTCAGCAGCTTGAGCCACCGGGTAGCACAAGAAGCCGGCTGGAATATCACGCTCAAAACCACGCATCTGGATTTCGGATTTAATGGTCGGGTTACGCTCAAGACGTGAAACAGTCACAAAGTTGAGATATAGCATGGTCAGTTCATTTAAGGCAGGTAAGCATGACTGAACACAAATTGTGGTTTTAGTTGGATCAATACCGACAGCCAGATAATCCGTCGCCACTTCAATAATGTTACGACGTACTTTTTCAAAATTGTCCGCATTATCAGTTAGGGCTTGAGCATCGGCGAGTAACAAGTGTTGATGGTGAGAATCTTGCAGACCTACACGAGAGCGTAATGAACCCACAAAGTGGCCGAGGTGGAGTTGTCCGGTAGGACGGTCGCCCGTCAAGATCACTGGACGATTATCTTGATTACTCATTATCTATTCCAAAGGGTAGTCAGTACTACAGCTGTATTTTAACGAATGGCAACATTGTACGGCATTCTGTTTTTGATTGTCAGCCAGAAAAAAAGCTGTCGTAAAAAAATCTTATAAATTAAACAAGTGAATACAATATTTTTAAGAATTTTGATTAAACTATCTGGAAAGAAGATAAGGATAATAAGTATGGCGAGCAGTTTATTACTATTATTAGATGATATTGCTACTGTTCTGGATGATGTCGCTGTCATGAGCAAAATGGCAGCAAAAAAAACAGCAGGCGTCCTTGGTGATGATCTGGCTTTAAATGCGCAGCAAGTGACAGGTGTGCGGGCTGATCGTGAATTACCGGTGGTCTGGAAAGTTGCCAAAGGTTCTTTTGTTAATAAACTGATTTTGGTGCCGCTGGCATTATTAATCAGCTTTATTGCAGGCTGGCTGATTAATCCCTTGTTGGTGCTGGGTGGTTTGTTCCTATGTTATGAAGGCGTGGAAAAAATTATTCATACCTTGCATACACCGAAGGCCAAGGACGCGGAACAGGCGCGTGAGCAATTGATTCATACAGAAATGGATTTGCACCAGTTTGAAAATGAAAAAGTCAAAGGTGCTATTCGCACTGACTTTATCCTGTCT
Organism: Acinetobacter idrijaensis; assembly: GCA_000761495.1. Taxonomy (GTDB): domain Bacteria; phylum Pseudomonadota; class Gammaproteobacteria; order Pseudomonadales; family Moraxellaceae; genus Acinetobacter; species Acinetobacter idrijaensis. The sequence goes on along the minus strand of JQCU01000385.1, from coordinate 115,875 downwards.
GCTGAAATTATCGTGATTACTTTGGGAACGGTCGCCGCAGCCTCGATGCTGACCAAAGTGACTGTTTTAAGCCTGATCGCGGTGGTGATGACCATTGGTGTTTATGGTTTTGTTGCGCTGATTGTCAAACTGGATGATATCGGTCTGCATCTGACTGAACAGCAGTCCGATTTTAAACAAAAAATAGGACGTGGCTTGTTGGCATTTGCCCCGATCTTAATGAAAATTCTCTCCATTGTTGGGACCGCTGCGATGTTTCTGGTGGGCGGTGGAATTATTAACCATGCAATTCCTTTTATTCATCACTTTACTGAAGACAGTGTTGCTTATGTGCAGGATATTCCCAGCATTGGCAACATTGTCGGTGCCGTAACACCGACCTTGATTAATTTCGCAGTAGGAATTTTAGCGGGTCTGCTGGTCATGCTGGTCATCAGCCTGATTAAGAAAATCTGGCCTAAATCATCAAAAGCTTAAGGTGTGGAAATATCTGGATATTGAGCAGATTAAGAAAAGGAAAAGACTATGCGTTGGAAAGGTCGTCGTGTCAGTAGCAATGTAGAAGACCGTCGCGGTGGTGGTGCCAAAGCTGGCGGAATCAGTATTGTTGGATTGATTGTGGCCTTTGTGGCCTGGAAGTTTTTCGGTGTCGATCCACAACAGGCTTATCAAACCACCAAGCAGGTCACTCAGGGGGTATCAGGTGCGGCAGAAACACGTGGCCTGGAAAATCCCACGCCAGAACAGCAGGAGTCGATTGATTTTGTTGGAACTGTATTGGCAGATACTGAAGATACCTGGAATCAGGTGTTTCAGCAGCAGTTAAATCAGCAGTATGTCCCACCGAAACTGGTGTTGTTTAACGGCATCGTGAATTCTGGTTGTGGTACGGCTCAGGCGGCGATGGGGCCTTTCTACTGCCCGACAGACCAGAAAGTGTATATCGATACGGCATTCTTTAAAGATATGCGCACTCAAATGGGCATTACTGGAGAACAGAATGCCACCGAACTTTCCCGTAATGATCAGGCGGGGGATTTTGCGCTGGCCTATGTCGTGGCCCATGAAGTGGGGCATCATATCCAGACGATTTTAGGTATTTCTTCTCAAGTACAGCAAGCACGTCAGCAAGCAAGCGAAGTGCAAAGTAATCAGCTTTCAGTGCGTCAGGAATTGCAGGCAGACTGTCTGGCCGGGGTCTGGGCGTACCATAATCATGAACGGACCCAATTTCTGGAACAGGGCGATGTGCAGGAAGCGATGGATGCCGCCCATAAAATTGGCGATGACTATTTACAGAAACGTGCTCGCGGGCAGGTGGTGCCGGACAGCTTTACTCATGGCAGCAGCGCGCAGCGGGTGCAGTGGTTTAATACCGGCTTGAAATCTGGTCAGGTTGCGAATTGTGATACCTTTAATCAAAATATTTAAATGACTTCGATAAAAAAAGGAGCAGATGCTCCTTTTTTTATTTATGCAGAAAACGTCGGAAGTTTCTTAATATCTTGATACTGACAAATAACGCAGCCAAAGCAAACAGGGCAATTGCAAAGACCGTATATTTGAGGTTGCTCATGTCATTTTGATAAAACTGCTGAATATCTTGTTTGTTATATTCTAAAGCAGTTGCTTTGTCAGTCCGGCTATCTCTGAACTGGATTTTTTCAATATAGAAGAGATTTCCCGCTTTAATTAAGTCAACGCTCTGGATTTGTCGGGTATGCGATTGATTGTCTTCATCGCTACATAAAGCGCTGTAATGCTCACAATTGATTTTGGCCACATAACCATTTCCTGCAATCAGAATAAAAATGGCATTGTCCGGTCGCTGGTTATTGGACACCAATACATACTGTTCGCCGGCTGTACTTTTTAAGGGAATGCTGGTGGCTTGCTGATAATGCTGTTCTGCTTGCAGAATTTCCTGAATTTTAGCAAAGCAGGTAAAACATAAGGACAACGTGATCAGAAAAATCACGCTGGCAAAACAGAGACGAAAAATGGTTTTGACAGTTTGATGCATGGGAGAAAAATTCAAAATAGAATGATGGGAAAGCAAAAGCCGAGTGCTGATCTGTATGTTAAAGCATCATTCGAAAATACTGAAAAGAAACTTAACTCAATTCGATAAAAAAGCGGACTAAACTTGTTTTGCCAGAATACCTTGCTATTTAAATCTCTATTTTAACAACGCCTCTCGGCGCATAGTGCTCCATATCGCCCGATTTTAGGAAACCGAATGGGAAATTTCTTTTTTCTTCAGCTACTCACGGTGGTCTTTGCTCTGTCTATTGCCACGACCATGTTTAATAAGCGCGTTTTAGGCTTTCCGCAAGCGATCGGGGTTCCGATTGTGTCGGCAATCTTTGTTTTCATTTTGCAGTGGGGCGCCAGTTTACTGCATGGTAATCCATTCTTTAGCATCAATATTGACAATATCGAGCAGGCTGTTCGTCACGTCGATTTCTATGATTTTCTGATCAATGGTGTGATCTGTTTTATCCTGACTTCATCTGCGCTGAAGTTTAAGGTCTCAGATTTGCGTAACCACTGGCGGCCGATCAGTATTTTGGCTGGTCTGGCTTTGGTGTTCTGTGCAGTGTTCTTTGGTGTGGTGTTGTATGGTTATCAGTTCCTGATTGGTAAACATGTTGACCTGCTGGTTTTGCTCTTGCTAGGGGCGGCCTTGGGCGCCACAGATCCGATCGGCATCAAAGGCGTATTGAGTTCGGTTCGCGCACCGCATCATTTGATTGTCAAGCTTGAAGGCGAATCACTGTTTAATGATGCAATGTGTATTGCCTTATTTATGACCTTGCTCAATGTTCTGCAAGGTGAAAACTTTACGGTACTGGCAGTGCTGCAAACCTTGCTTTATGAAATTGTCGTGGCGGTGCTGATTGGTCTCGGATTCGGTTTTGCGATCTTGCGGATTTTGCGCGGTAAGCATGAAATGGAATCTCTGATTTTGACCACGGCCTTGCTGGCTTGTGGTTCCTATCTGGTGGCTTTGCTGGCACATGCTTCCGCGCCAATTGCCTGTGTGATTGGTGGTTTGATTGTTGGCAATAAATGGAAAGAAATCCTGGCAGATGCTGAAATTGGTGACGTTAATCATTTCTGGCATACGGTTGAGGGAATTATCAATTCATTCCTGTTTACCCTGATTGGTCTAGAATTGTTTATTCTGGACTTGAGTACCAGTCTGGTTCTGGGCGGAATGGTGGCCTTTGTAATTCTGCATTTGGCCCGTTTTGCAGCCAATTACCTGGCTTTTGCGCTGTTTCCAAAAGTCAGCAAGAAAAGCTATAACGGCAGTTTGACAATCCTGTCTTGGGGCGGGGTGCGTGGCGGGATTTCTTTGGCCTTAATTCTGGCGGTCGCCAATATTCCTCAGCTGGAAGCCTATAGCAGTATTCTGGTGGGCTATACCTTTATTGTGGTGCTATTATCCGGTGTGGTATGTGGCTTGGGTCTGCCTGCGGTGATGAATGCATTTTATTATAATCCCAATGAAGAAACGCAGGGCTTTAAAGGCTGGTATCAACGTATGTGCCACAAGTTGAACCGTAAGGGCTTTCGCTATATTGTCGGGGAAGATGCCAAAGGAAATGAGACCATCACTATCTTTCAGCCAGAGATTCTGATTGATCAGAAAGATGCAGATGGCGTCGCCACGGTGCATCATCCAGATAAAGTCCAGGAAGTCAAACGACTGGAAAATCCGGATAATTTCTAAAGATAAACTTAGAGTATCAAGATGCTGCCGGATTATTTCTATCGTGAGATGAGAGAGCTTGAATCAGCGTATTTCATCAGGCTTGATTATTTTCATCTAGCTTTTTGTGGATAGGTTGAGGTGTGATCTTTTATTTAAATGAGCTATTAATAAGATGAAAATGACCCAGACAAGTTCAGCCAATCAGGAAATGACAGAAATGATTTTGGCTGTGGTCAATCAGATTCCATATGCCAAAGTCGCCACCTACGGACAGATTGCCAGACTGGCGGGTTTACCCAAACATGCGCGATTGGTCGGGCGAGTACTCAGTCATTTAAATACGGATACTGATATTCCCTGGTATCGGGTGATTAATGCCCAGGCAAAAATCAGTCTGAAGCAACTGGATGAATATGGTCAGAATATCCAGCAGCACAAACTTTTGCAGGAAGGAGTTTGTTTTAGAGGTGATCGCGTGGATTTAAAACGCTATCAATGGGATGGTCTGGTCGAGATATAAAAAAAAATCCCCACTTAGTGAAAAGTGGGGATTTTAAAGATAATTTAGTTGCGAATCACCATTACTGGAATATCCGCTTGGCCGAGAATGCTTTGCGCTACGCTGCCAAGGAACAGTTTTTTGAAGCCAGTGCGACCATGTGAACCAATCACGATCAGGTCAGAATTTAAATCTTTAGCTGCTTTGACAATCTCGCTATAAATCACCTGACCCTCAAGCAGCTGTGTATCCACTTCAACACCTGCACCAGAGAATTTTGCTTTGGCTTCATCCAGCGTTTTCAGGATGGAAGTACGGGCACGTTCAATCAGGTCATTGGTTTGTGCCGCAGAGATATATTCCGCAGCGATATAAGGGTCCAGTGCCAGCACTTGAACCACTGTGACTTTACTGTTAAATGCTTTGGCAATTTCTACAGCTTTATCCACTGCAGCATACGATGTTTCTGAACCGTCAACAGGTACTAAAATATGTTCAAAAGGCATTAGAATTCTCCTGAGGGGAATTTAGAGTTATAAAATTATGACGCGTTAAACCGGGTACGAATAGTTGTTTATACTTTGATCATAGCCTGTATTGTATAAAAATAAAACCAAGTAAATACATAGGTATAATGTCTAATAGATTAAAAAATGAAGCACCTGTTTAGAGCTATTTAATTGGGTGATTTATTTAGCCTAAGTTAATAATTTATATGTAATTAATGTGATAGCCTAAGACAGTGATTAATCACATCGAATAGAGGTCGGGTCTAATTTTATTTGCGGTGACAGCTGTTCATAGCGATTTAAAATTGTTTGAGTTTCACCTGCATAAATTTTTTGCTGTAGCTGCCGGATTTTATGTTCTATCACATGTAAACGCGCACAATGTAATGCAATCTGATTTTCCCGGGTTACCGCCAGTCGTTGGCTCTGATCATATTCCGGATAGCGCTCGATTTTCTGCTGTGCTCTGCTGAGTTGTGCCAAAGACCTTTTCTGCTGCATGCTCATCAGTTGCTGCTGATTAATCCACTGTGCCACATCACGTCTGACGCCATTATAATCTACGAAAATAGGCAAGATGGTCTGGCAGGCACTCAGACTTGAAAGGCCAATGAGTAAAATAAATATTTTGATTTTATACATCTAATGATTCCTCGAAGAATTAAATGGTGCTATGAATGCGTGAATTACATACTAAAAAACCCTTTTTTGTTTAAAATTTAAAAGTTTATTCCGTATTTGCATAAAGACTGAACATTTGTGTTTTAAAATGCTTGACGATAGAAGCTGAAATTACGATAATGCGCACACAGTTTACGGCTATGTAGCTCAGTTGGTTAGAGCACCGCACTCATAATGCGGGGGTCACAAGTTCAAGTCTCGTCATAGCCACCATTTTAAAAGACCAAGCTCTCAGCTTGGTCTCTTTTTTTGTCTTTTAAAAAGCACTGCAAACCATAAAAAAATTATTTGAAGCATCCACTAATTTTTGCAGTTTCCGCAAAACATCATTTTTCCTTCTTAATGTTGGGGCTATTCTTCATTTTACTGCCGCATAAAAAAATCGTCCAAGCATTCACTTGGACGATTCTGATTTACATCATTGAAAACAGAATTTAGCTACCTGCTTTCCAGCCATTCACGATTGGATAACGACGCTCACGGCCATAAGAACGTGAACTGATACGTGGCCCAATGGCACCTTGGCGGCGCTTGTACTCATTGATATCAACCAGACGAATCACTTTTTTCACGACTTCAGCATCAAAGCCTTTGGCAATGATATCGTCTTGACTCATATCTTCTTCAATATAAGAGTACAAGATCGCATCTAGAATGTCATAGGCAGGTAAAGAGTCTTGATCGACCTGATCTGGACGCAGTTCTGCTGAAGGTGGACGGGTAATCACACGTTCCGGAATCACTGGAGTTTCTGAAATGCTGTTACGATATTTCGCCAGTTCAAACACAATGGTTTTATACACATCTTTCAGAACTGCATAACCACCGACCATATCGCCATACAGGGTGCAATAACCGACAGCTAGTTCAGATTTATTACCGGTTGCCAGCACCAGATTACCGAATTTGTTAGACAGAGCCATCAACAAGGTGCCACGTGAACGTGCTTGCAGGTTTTCCTCGGTGGCATCGACTGGAGCATTACCAAAGAATGGGAATAGCACCTGCATAAAGCCGCTTACCACAGGGTTAATTTCAGCAATACCGAAAGTCACGCCCATATTTTTGGCTTGAGCTGCTGCATCTTCTACACTGATTTGTGCAGTATAGGTATAAGGCATCATCACAGCCTGAACTTTGTCTGCGCCAAGCGCATCTACAGCAATCGCTAGGGTCAGGGCAGAGTCAATGCCGCCAGACAGTCCCAGAATCACACCTGGGAAGCCAGAACGCTGTACATAATCACGTGTAGCCATGACCAGGCTTTGATAAATCTCAGCCATGGTGTCTAAAGCAGGTGCAATTGCACCTTTACTGAATTGCAGTTGTTCAGCATTAAATTCTGCAATTGCCAGATTTTCCTGGAAAGTTGGTGCCTGTAAAGCCACCTCGCCAGATTTGTTGAGCACAAAACTGGTACCGTCAAAGATCAGATCATCCTGACCACCGACCTGATTACAGTACACCAGATTGATATTCAGCTGTTTGACCAAGGCCGCCATGGTTTCAATGCGATGTTGTGGTTTACCCACTTCATATGGCGAGGCATTCAGTACCAAAGCTGTGTCGATATTCAGTTTTGCCAGTTGCTGAACAGTCGCCAAAGACCAGACATCTTCACAGATCAGTACGCCAAATTTATGTCCAAGATACTCAAATACCAGATGCTGATGACCTTCGCCAAAATAACGCTTTTCATCAAATACACCATAGTTTGGCAACACTTGTTTGTTATAAACACCCAGTACTTCGCCATCTTTCATGACAGCAGCCGAGTTATAACGCTGACCATCTTCAGTTTGATTAACAAAACCAAAGACCATGACAATATCTTTTACTTCAGTCAGCTTTTCAAAAGCAGTTTTGGTGCGTTTCACCAAGCTTGGGCGAATTAATAAGTCTTCTGCAGGATAGCCCAGCGTTGAAAGTTCAGGAAAGATAATCAGATCCGCTTTATCTTTTTTAGCCTGATTGGCCAGATCAATCATTTTTTGCGTATTTGCATCCAGATTGCCCACGTGTGGAGAGAATTGAGCAATCGCAATTTTAAAACTTTTCATTCCAAGTAAATCCTATTCCTATAGGTTGATACACTAAATTACTGATTTTTATAATTCTAATTATTCAGTTGAGTGCACTTCGATATTCATAAAATGCCAAATGGCTTAAATAAAAAAACTTTTTATCGCATGATCATTGAATCTTAATGTGCGATGCAAAATAATCATACCGGCCTATTTTATCGAAATTTTATCGATAAGCTAGAGTTGATTTAGCAGAACAGGCATTGAGTGAAAAAAGTTATTATATAAAATTAGAAAATATGCTGATTTTTTATGCATCTAGGCTTATGTAGATTTAAAGACTGAAATCTAAATTTTGGCTTTTAAAATATGCCTTAGCTATATTGTTTGGAATTAAACTGATTAAATATCATCTGTTTATTTTTGGATTTAAAATAATATTCGGAATTTTTTTTAGAAAAATATCCCGGGCAATATCGCCTTGTTGTTCAATATTGTAGGTTGAAAATGATTTGTTGGGATTAAATTGATATTTGTACGGATTATATTTTCCCAAGCTGAGAAAATAAGCACTTTGTAAAAATGCCCCTTTTAAAAGCACATTGATCTGACATTGGTGTTGATAAATATGCGCCATCTCATGAATAAATAGTGCCTGATAAGATAAACTCTCGCGCGAATAATCTTCCCGATAATTTAAATTGCGTACATGGATGTAGCCACTGGGCGCCATAATGACATGTTTGGATTGCCAAGGCAGGTAGGGGTGATTCATGATTTTAACGCGAGAATAATCGATCAGGTTGCCAAATACTTGTTGGGAAATTTTGATTTCACCAGACGTTAAACTGCGGCACTTAAACTGTTCAAAATGAACCAATCTCAAAATAAAGGGTAGAAAATACAACAGCATTCAATATACGTCCTGTTTTTAGGTGACTTAATCCGTGAATATGATTTTGATATATTCATTTTAAAACGTTTCAGGTCAATTTTTTGTAGGCTTTTGTCAGCACTAAAAAAACCACCCAAGAGGGTGGTTTTTTTAAGTCTTTCGACGCGGTTCGAATTAACGAACGATATCGCGTTGAACTTCGCCAGTGTAAAGCTGACGAGGACGACCGATCTTGTAAGGACCGCTGTGCATTTCTAACCAGTGGCTGATCCAGCCAACAGTACGTGCAAGCGCGAAGATCACAGTAAACATTTCAGTCGGGATACCAATCGCTTTAAGGATGATACCTGAGTAGAAGTCTACGTTCGGGTAAAGGTTACGCTTGATGAAGTATTCGTCAGAAAGTGCGATACGTTCAAGTTCCATAGCCAATGCAAGCTGTGGATCATTGATGCCAAGTGCACCAAGAACTTCGTCACAAGTTTCTTTCATTACTTTCGCACGTGGATCGAAGTTTTTGTAAACTCGGTGACCGAAGCCCATTAGTTTAACTTCTTTAGTTTTTACTTTTTCCATAAAGCCAGCAACGTTTTCTACAGTGCCGATTTCGTCAAGCATCTTAAGAACAGCTTCGTTCGCGCCGCCGTGAGCAGGGCCCCAAAGTGCAGAGATACCAGCAGCGATACATGCATACGGATTCGCACCGGTAGAACCAGCTAAACGTACTGTAGACGTAGACGCATTTTGTTCGTGGTCAGCATGAAGCGTGAAGATACGGTCCATTGCTTTTGCAAGAATTGGATCAACTTTATAATCACGGTCTGCAGGAGTAGCAAACATCATGTGCAGGAAGTTTTCTGCATAACCAAGGTCGTTACGTGGGTAAACGAATGGTTGACCGATGGTGTACTTGTAGCTCCAAGCCGCCAGCGTAGGAATCTTCGCGATTAAACGAATTGCAGTGATTTCACGGTGGTTCACATCTTCGATGTCAAGGTTGTTGTGATAGAACGCAGACAACGCACCAACCACACCTACCATGATCGCCATAGGATGCGCATCACGACGGAAACCATTGTAGAAACGGCTAACTTGATCGTGAACCATTGTATGGTTACGTACTTTAGCGTCAAATTCTTCTTTTTGCTCAGCAGTTGGAAGTTCGCCATTTAACAATAAATAGCAAGTTTCCAAGTAATCAGCTTTAGTCGCCAATTGATCGATTGGGTAGCCACGGTGTAAAAGTACACCTTTGTTACCATCGATGAACGTGATTTTAGACTCGCACGCAGCTGTCGCCATAAAACCAGGATCAAAAGTAAAGTGACCTGCAGCCAACACATCTTTAACGTCGATTACATCTGGGCCCAATGTGCCGCTGTAAATTGGTAGTTCAATTTCTTTGCCATCAAGCTGTAAAACGGCTTTCTTGCCAGTTGCTTCAGACATTCAATAGATCTCCTGTCCTGGTGAATGTATATCCGCTTTGTCTATCAATCTTTTAATGCACAAAACGGACGGATCAAAAATTTGCTATAAGATTAGTGAGTACTGAAATTTTGTCAATTATACTTATGGATGAAAAATGACGGCCGCACAGCAGTTTAGTCACATTCGCTCAGTATAAAAAGTTCAGTAAAATCACAGCATCAAACCTCTATAATAAGTCAAATTGATGCAGAGGTGCAGAAAAAAATAGACTGCTTGGGGCATTTGTAAGCGTTTTTTCCTAGCAAGAAATGCAGGCGAAAATAGTGAAAGATTAAGGTGAGCATGCTTAAAACTATATAAATCTCATAACTTACATCGTTTTTGCCAAGCTGAATTTAACAGGTAGAATTATAAATAAAAGCAATTAATTGAATTTTGAATATGGTTCAATTGATTAAAAAGTAGCTTAATAAATGGCCAGTTTTGCAGCAAAGGTAAGCAGTATAAAAATAAATGAATGATTTTTTGAATCTAAATGCTTCAAATCGATTGAAAAACCCATCGTGTGGTGTACTAAGTCGCTATTTAACATCAGGTTATCTGAATCACTGCACTGCTGATGAATTGGGGCAATTGGTCTGTTAAATCTAGACACTTGATTTAAATCTGAATTAAAAAGAGATTTAAATAATATTTGTGATGGAACTGTGCATCTTTAGTCTAAAACTCAAACATGATCCTGTAGGCTGAAAACCGAGTAAATTAATCATCTTAATTATTTAAAAACAATCATATAGATAGGAATTAAAAGGGTGGAATAATATATAAAGTCTGACTTATTGTTGTTAATGATTCTTATTTAATGGTTTTTTATCCAAAAAGCCAAATTCAGCCGTTTGTATTTTAATAGTTCACGTTTTATAATTCAGTGTCGTTTTGATTTTAGGCATGTATTTGCCTGAGAATGCCAGCTTTCCTTCGAATTAATTCCAACAAACTCCGGATGGAGTTTTTACTTACAGGATGCCCGCTGTGAAAAGCAACAGACCTGTCAATTTGTCCATGGGTCAAGTTTTAGAAGTAAACTTAAAATCACCCGTGGCTATTGCATCAATTCTACACCGTCTTTCAGGTGTTATCGTATTCTTACTCGTACCGGTCCTTCTATGGATTTTAGACAAGTCATTGTCTTCGCCTGAAGGTTTTGCGCAAGTTCAAGAAATCTTTAACGGTTTCATTGTTCGCTTCATTGTATGGGTATTTGTCGCCGGCATGATTTTTCACTTTATTGCGGGTGTTAAGCATTTACTTGCTGACATTGGCGTTGCTGAAGAACTAGAAAGTGGCCGTGTTGCATCTACTATCGCATTAATCTTGTCTGCAATCGGTATTGTTGCAGCATTTGTATGGATCGTACTCTAATGAAAAGCGCTACTGGTTTAACAGGTTCAGGTTCTCGCGATTGGTTTCTCCAACGTGTCAGTGCTGTAGTTCTAGCTGTTTATACCGTTGTTGTACTGGGTTGGATTCTACTGAATGGTGGTTTCAACTTTGAACAGTGGTACGGCTTTATGATGACAGTTCCAATGAAGATCATGTCTTTATTGGCGGTCTTATCTCTTGTTGCACACGCATGGATCGGCATGTGGCAGGTATTCACGGATTATGTGACTACTCGTCAAATGGGTCCTTCAGCTTCAGGTTTACGCCTTGTACTGACTTCAGCAGTGATCATTGCTGTACTTGCATATGCAATCTGGGCGATCCAGATTTTTTGGGCGAATTGATAGGAAACAATCATGGGCGCTATAAACCCTAAAGAAGATTACACAAATATTCCGCATGAAACTTTCGATGCTGTCATCGTTGGTGGTGGTGGTTCAGGTATGCGTGCGTCTTACCAACTTGCTCAAGCTGGTTTGAAAGTTGCGGTTCTGACTAAAGTATTCCCAACTCGTTCGCACACTGTTGCAGCGCAGGGTGGTATTGGTGCATCTCTTGGTAACATGCAAGAAGATAACTGGCACTACCACTTCTACGACACTGTAAAAGGTTCGGACTGGTTAGGTGACCAAGACGCAATCGAGTTCATGACTCGTGAAGCGCCTCAAGTGGTTTATGAACTTGAACACCTGGGTATGCCATTTGACCGTAATGCTGACGGTACAATTTACCAGCGTCCATTCGGTGGTCACTCAGCAAACTACGGTGAAAAAGCTGTGCCACGTGCATGCGCTGCTGCCGATCGTACCGGTCACGCACTTCTTCACACACTTTATCAAAGCAACGTGAAAATGGGCACTCAATTCTTCGTTGAATGGATTGCGCTTGACCTGATCCGTAACGAAAAAGGCGACGTTCTTGGTGTTACAGCAATTGATCAGGAAACTGGTAAAATTGCAGTATTCCAAGCAAAAGCGACTTTGTTCGCTACTGGTGGTGCTGGTCGTGTGTACCGTGCATCTACAAATGCTTATATCAACACTGGTGACGGTCTTGGTATGGCTGCTCGTGCAGGTATTCCATTACAAGATATGGAATTCTGGCAATTCCACCCAACGGGTGTTGCGGGCGCAGGCGTATTGTTGACTGAAGGTTGTCGTGGTGAAGGTGCAATCCTTCGTAACAAAGACGGCGAACCGTTCATGGAACGTTATGCACCAACTTTGAAAGACTTGGCGCCACGTGACTTCGTATCACGTTCTATGGACCAAGAGATCAAAGAAGGTCGTGGTTGTGGTCCTAAAGGCGATTACATCCTGCTTGATATGACGCACTTGGGTGCTGACACGATCATGAAACGTCTTCCATCTGTATTCGAGATTGGTAAGAAATTCGCGAACGTTGACATCACTAAAGAGCCAATTCCTGTAGTACCAACAATTCATTACCAAATGGGTGGTATTCCAACGAATATTCATGGTCAAGTGGTTGTTCCTGAGTCTCGTGAAACTGAAGCGCTTGTTGCTAACTACAATAAAGACACCGACGTTTACTCTACAAATGCCGAAGGTCGTGACTTTGCTAAGCCAGTAAAAGGCTTCTATGCAATCGGTGAATGTTCATGTGTATCTGTACACGGTGCAAACCGTCTAGGTACGAACTCATTGCTTGACTTGGTTGTATTTGGTAAGGCCGCTGGTCAACATATCATTGAATATGTGACTAAACAGCACGATGGCGAATATGAGCCGCTTCCAACAACTGTGCTTCAAGAAACTGTTGAACGTATTCGTAAACTTGACGAATCGACTACCGGTGAGAATGCTCAAGACGTTGCTGATGCAATCCGTGATATCGTTCAAGACCACGCTGGTGTATTCCGTACATCTGCGCTTCTGGACGAAGGTGTGAAGCAGATTCTTGCAATTGAACCGCGCGTACGCAACATTCACTTGAAAGACAAATCTAAAGTATTTAACACTGCACGTATTGAAGCACTTGAAGTTGAAAACTTGTATGAAGTTGCGAAAGCAACGCTTATTTCAGCTGCAGCGCGTAAAGAATGCCGTGGTGCACATACGGTTGTAGACTTTGAAGAGTCTCCAGACCATGCTGAATACCCATATGGTCGTCGTGATGATGAGTGGATGAAGCACACTTTATGGTTCTCTGCGGATAACCGTCTAGAGTACAAGCCAGTTCGTTACCGTCCATTGTCGGTCGACGCGATTCCACCTAAACCACGTACATTCTAATCAGGAGAATTCAGATGAGTAGAGGTACTCGTACATTTCATATCTACCGCTACGATCCTGATAAGGATAAAGCACCGTACATGCAAACTTTCAAACTTGAACTGACTGACAAGCACCGTATGTTGCTTGATGCGCTTCTTGCATTGAAAGTACAGGACGAAACTTTAACGTTCCGTCGTTCATGTCGTGAAGGTATTTGTGGTTCTGATGGCGTGAACATCAATGGTAAAAACGGTTTGGCGTGTCTTTGGAACCTGAACGACTTACCAAATGAAATTACTGTTCGTCCATTGCCTGGTCTTCCTGTAGTGAAAGACTTGGTGGTTGATATGAACCAGTTCTATGATCAGTACAACAAGATCCATCCATTCTTGATCAACAACCAGCCTGCGCCTCCTAAGGAACGTTTACAGTCTCCTGAAGAGCGTGAGCATCTTGATGGTCTATATGAATGTATTCTATGTGCATGCTGTTCAACTTCATGCCCGTCATTCTGGTGGAACCCGGACAAGTTCTTGGGTCCTTCAGCATTGTTGAACGCTTACCGCTTCATCATTGATTCGCGTGATACGGGAACACAAGAGCGTTTGGCTCGTCTAGACGACCCGTTCTCATTGTTCCGTTGTAAAGGCATTATGAACTGTGTATCTGTATGTCCTAAAGGCTTGAACCCAACTAAAGCAATCGGTCACATCCGTAATATGCTTTTAGATATGGCAGGCTAATAGGCTGCTCTTCGCAGTTTAGAAAAAAGCACACCTTCAGGTGTGCTTTTTTTATGCAAACTATTGGAAAAATTAAAAAATCATAGGATAAAAATAAAGATACTATACTTAAAATGTATAAAGTTGAGTGAAACAGTCAGGAAAAGGGTAATGGCTTTGAGCGCCATATAAGAAGAACATGTGATTATTTTGGGTATTTATGATTTTTAGATGTAAAACTGACCTGAAAAATAGCAAGAACGATGTTATTATATAACGGAAATTTAAGGAGGGAGTGGATTGAAAGGTTTGCTCTCTTTTTATTTATCGGAAATGCTTAGGACTTAAGTCTACATTGAATCTATTTTTGAGATAAAGCACCATATATTAGAGTAAAATATCTGAACTGTATTTAGCCAATTTATGGAAGGTATGTGTCAAAAAAATCAATTGAAAAGTTGAGAACATGTTAGCATTTAGCCCATGACTATGTTTAAAAAATGCCACGCCAGGTACATTTTTTAAACACTGCATAATCAGGGACTGGTATATAAAAGGTAGACCCGAGTCGCTTTAGAAAAAATCTTTGTTAATGCTTGCTTTTTTCTAAGTCGATTTGCAAAAAATTGCCCGGTTTCGATCGGGTATTCAATGAGTGATGATGCCGCTGAGGGGCGTTATTGTTCATTAAACATATCAAGATTTTCTTGGTGTGGTGATAACGCCTCATGGCTTATGCCTTATGGGGGACTAGTATCATATTACCAATTTGATGCTAATAATCCTGGGTTTTGCTTAAAAAGCATCCTGAAAATGTTTTTGCAATAGGAAATGGGTCCACAAATGCAAGAAGTTGCTGACGCTCTGCGTCTTGACACTGAACTTTCCGCTGATAGTGCAGCGTATATTGAAGAACTTTATGAGCAGTATCTGACTGCTCCAGACTCAGTGGGTGCTGACTGGAGAGCGTACTTCGATAAATTCCCAAAAGGTGATCAACCACACAGTAATGTACGTGAGCAATTCCTACTTTTAGGTCGCAATTCAAGCCGTATTCAGCCTATTGTTCAGTCGACAGTCAGCTCAGAGCATGAACGTCGTCAAATTGGCGTGCTACAGCTGATTGCTGCGTACCGTAACCGTGGCCACCAGAAAGCAAAACTGGATCCATTAGGTTTGGCGAAGCGTGAAGTTGTACCTGATCTAGATCTTGCTGCGCATGGTTTGACTCAGTCTGACTTAGACACAGTATTCAATACTGGTAACCTGGCGATCGGTAAAGAAGAAGCGACTTTGGCTGAAATGGTTCAGTCAATGGAAGCCACTTACTGTGGTTCAATCGGTGCTGAATACATGCACATCGTGGACACCAAAGAAAAACGTTGGATTCAACAACGTCTAGAAAGTGCACGCGGTCAATATGGCTTCAATGCTGATCAAAAGAAACATGTCCTTGAGCGTTTAACTGCGGCTGAAGGCCTAGAAAAATATCTTGGTAATAAATTCGTTGGTGCCAAACGTTTCGGCGTTGAAGGTGGTGAAGCATTCATCCCGATGGTCAACGAAATTATTCAGCGTGCAGGTTCTGTAGGCTGTAAAGAAGTTGTGATCGGTATGCCTCACCGCGGCCGTTTAAACCTTCTTGTTAACATCATGGGTAAGAACCCGGCTGACCTGTTTGGTGAGTTCGAAGGTAAGTCTATTCACAAGAAAGGTTCTGGTGACGTTAAGTATCACCAGGGCTTCTCTTCAAACGTGATGACTCCAGGTGGCGAAGTTCACTTGGCATTGGCGTTTAACCCGTCACACCTTGAAATCGTTGGCCCTGTGGTTGAAGGTTCAGTACGTGCACGTCAAGTACGTCGTAAAGACATTGGCGGCGATGACGTATTGCCACTAATCGTACACGGTGATGCTGCATTTGCAGGTCAGGGCGTTAACCAGGAAACTTTCCAGATGTCACAAACTCGCGGTTATACCGTGGGTGGTACAGTGCACATTGTAATTAACAACCAGGTTGGTTTCACGACGTCTGATCCACGTGACGCACGTTCTACAGAATACTGTACTGACATCGCAAAAATGATTCAGGCACCGATCTTCCATGTGAATGGTGATGATCCTGAAGCTGTGGTGTTCATTTCACAATTGGCACATGACTTCCGTCATACCTTCCGTAAAGACGTTGTGATTGACATGTTCTGCTACCGTCGTCGTGGTCATAACGAAGCGGATGAGCCAGCTGCAACTCAACCAATGATGTATCAAGTGATTAACAAGAAAGCGACTACGCGTACGCTTTATGCGGATCAATTGGTACAACAGGGTGTTCTTGATCGCGCAAGTGCAGATCAAATGGTTGAAAACTACCGTGCAGACCTGGAAGCGGGTAATCACGTTGCCAATGCACTGGTACTTGAACCAAACAAAAAAATGTTTGTGGATTGGACTCCTTACTTAGGTCATGAGTACACAGACGAGTGGGATACAACTTTCCCAATCGAACGTCTAAAAGAGCTTGGCAAGAAAATGCGTGAGCTTCCTGAAGGCTTCGTGATGCAGCGTCAAGTTGCAAAAGTAATTGATGACCGTCTGAAAATGCAAACGGGTGAAATGCCTCTGAACTGGGGTGCTGCTGAAACTCTGGCGTATGCAACTGTACTAGATGATGGTTACTTGCTTCGTTTAACGGGTGAAGACGTAGGTCGTGGTACTTTCTCACACCGTCATGCAAAACTGCATAATCAGGTAGATGGTTCAACTTATCTTCCACTGTGTAACCTGAAAGAAAACCAGCCGCGTACTGCAATCTATGACTCTTTGTTGTCAGAAATGGCTGTATTGGCATTTGAATATGGTTATGCGACGACTCTTCCTAAGAGTTTGATCATCTGGGAAGCACAATTCGGTGACTTCGCAAACTGTGCACAGGTTGTCATTGACCAGTTCATCTCATCTGGTGAAACCAAATGGGAGCGTGTATGTGGCTTAACTATGCTTCTTCCACACGGTTTTGAAGGTCAAGGTCCAGAACATTCATCTGCACGTTTGGAACGTTTCTTGCAGCTATGTGCTGAAGACAACATGCAAGTCATCACACCGACTACGCCTGCGCAGATTTTCCACGCATTACGTCGTCAAGCGATTCGTCCAATCCGTAAGCCATTGATTGTTACTTCGCCGAAATCTTTACTTCGTCACAAGCTTGCTGTATCTAGCCTTGAAGAGCTTGCAAACGGTACATTCCAAACCGTGATTGATGAAGTAGACAACATCAACAAGTCAGATGTAACCCGTCTGGTTCTGTGTGGTGGTAAGGTGTATTACGACCTAGTTGAAAAACGTCGTGAAAAAGAATTGAACAACACTGCAATTGTACGTATTGAACAATTATATCCATACCCAGAAAAACGCCTGGCAGAAGTGCTTGCGCAATATCCAAACGTTAAAGAACTTGTTTGGGCGCAAGAAGAACCGAAGAACCAAGGCGCTTGGTTGTTCATCGCACCGCGTCTATATGACGACGTGATGAAAGCGGGTAAACAAGTACGTATTAGCTATGCAGGCCGTGAAGCTTCTGCTGCACCGGCATGTGGTTCACCATATTTGCATGCAAAACAACAAGCTCAGCTCATCAACGACGCGCTTGCGATCGACGCTGAATAATCCAGGAGATTCTAAGTAATGGCAACCGAAATTAAAGCACCGGTATTCCCAGAGTCAGTTGCGGACGGTACGATCGCAACTTGGCACAAACAACCAGGTGAAGCAGTGTCACGTGATGAAGTGATCTGCGATATTGAGACTGATAAAGTTGTTTTAGAAGTTGTTGCTCCTGCAGACGGTACACTTGCATCTATTATTAAAGGTGAAGGCGATACTGTTCTTTCAGCTGAAGTCATTGCACAGTTTGAAGAAGGTGCTGTTTCTGGCGCTACACAAACTCAAGCAGTTCAGTCTGAAGAGAAAGTTGAACAAGCTGCTGCGCAAACTGAAGCGGGTAATGCACCGATCGTTGAACGTCAACAAGTACAGGATCAGGCTCCAGCAGTGCGTAAAGCATTGACTGAATCTGGTGTTGCAGCTGCTGACGTTGCAGGTACAGGCCGTGGCGGTCGCATCACGAAAGAAGATGTGGCAAATCATCAAGCGAAACCGGCAGCACCTGCAGCGCAACCATTAAGCGTTGCAGTGGGCGAGCGTATCGAAAAACGTGTTCCTATGACTCGCCTTCGTAAGCGTGTTGCTGAACGTTTACTTGCAGCGACTCAAGAAACTGCAATGTTGACCACGTTCAACGAAGTGAACATGAAACCAATCATGGAAATGCGTGCTCAATACAAAGATGCATTCGAGAAGCGTCATGGTGCGCGTCTTGGCTTCATGTCATTCTTCGTTAAAGCAGCAACTGAAGCACTTAAACGCTATCCAGCGGTAAATGCTTCAATTGATGGCGATGACATCGTGTATCACGGTTACTACGACATCGGTGTTGCAGTTTCATCTGAGCGTGGTCTAGTGGTTCCTGTTCTTCGTGATACAGACCGCATGAACTATGCTGAAGTTGAAAATGGCATCCGTGCATATGCTGGCAAGGCACGTGACGGTAAACTGGGTATCGAAGATATGACTGGCGGTACATTCACCATTACTAATGGTGGTACTTTCGGTTCATTGCTTTCTACACCAATTCTAAATACGCCACAAACTGCGATTCTGGGTATGCACAAAATCCAGGAACGTCCGATGGCGGTGAATGGTCAAGTAGAAATCTTGCCAATGATGTACCTTGCACTGTCTTATGACCACCGTTTAATCGATGGTAAAGAAGCAGTTGGTTTCCTTGTAACAATCAAAGAATTGTTAGAAGAGCCAGCGCGTCTTATCCTTGATCTTTAATTTTTAAGAATATATTTATGGGCTTAGGGAAAAAACTCTAGGCCCATTTTTGGAGATAAACATGTCTCAATTCGATTTAGTCGTAATTGGTGGTGGCCCGGGCGGCTACGAAGCAGCAATTCGTGCAGCTCAACTTGGTTTTAAAGTTGCGTGTATCGAAAAACGTATTCATAAAGGTAAACCATCTTTAGGTGGTACTTGCTTAAACGTCGGTTGTATCCCGTCTAAAGCTTTACTTGATTCTTCACATCGTTATGAAGATACAGTTCAACATCTAGATGACCATGGTATTACGACTGGTGAAGTTAAATTCGATCTTTCTAAAATGCTGGCTCGTAAAGACAAAGTTGTAGATCAATTGACTGGCGGTATCGATCAGTTACTTAAAGGTAATGGCATCGAGTGGTTAAAAGGTACGGGTAAACTGCTTGCAGGTAAAAAAGTAGAATTTGTTTCTCACGAAGGTGAAACTCAAGTTTTAGAGCCTAAATATGTGATTCTTGCGACGGGTTCTGTACCAGTAAATATTCCAGTGGCTCCTGTAGATCAAGACTTAATTGTTGATTCTACTGGCGCGCTTGAATTCCCAGAAGTACCTAAGCGTTTAGGTGTAATTGGTGCGGGCGTGATCGGTCTTGAGCTTGGTTCTGTATGGCGTCGTCTTGGTGCTGAAGTTGTTGTATTTGAAGCAATGGATGCATTCTTACCAATGGCTGATAAAGCATTGGCAAAAGACTTCCAAAAACTGTTGACTAAGCAAGGTATGGATATCCGTATCGGTGCAAAAGTTGCAGGTACTGAAATCAATGGTCGTGAAGTAACGGTTAAATATAACCAAGCTGGTGAAGACAAAACTGAAACTTTCGATAAATTGATCGTTTGTGTCGGTCGTCGCGCATATGCTGAAGGTTTATTGGCTGATGATTCAGGCATTAAATTGACTGAACGCGGTTTGGTTGAAGTCAACGATTGGTGTGCAACTTCAGTTGAAGGCGTATACGCAATTGGTGACTTGGTACGTGGTCCAATGCTTGCGCATAAAGCAATGGAAGAAGGCGTAATGGCGGTTGAGCGTATTCACGGTCATGCTGCACAAGTGAACTATGACACCATTATTTCTGTAATTTACACACATCCGGAAGCGGCGTGGGTAGGTTTAACAGAACAGCAAGCGACTGAAAAAGGTCACGAAGTTAAAACGGGTCAATTCGGTTTTGCTGTGAACGGTCGTGCCTTAGCTGCGGGTGAAGGTGCCGGTTTCGTGAAGTTTGTTGCTGATGCAAAAACGGATCGTTTACTCGGTATGCACGTGATTGGACCTGCTGCGTCTGATATCGTTCACCAAGGTATGATCGCGCTTGAGTTTGTATCTTCAGTTGAAGATCTTCAGTTGATGACTTTCGGTCACCCGACATTCTCTGAAGTGGTACATGAAGCTGCACTTGCAGTTGATGGGCGTGCGATTCACGCGATCCAACGTAAGCGTAAGTAATTCGAAAAAAGAGCGACTTAGGTCGCTCTTTTTACATTTCATGGTTGTTTTTATTGGAACAATCATCTAAAAATAAAGATAACGATTTTAAGAAATGCTGGTGCTGCTTTGACGGACGTCTGGGTGCTAGTGGGTTATAACAAGGCAAAGAAGTAATAAAAGGTTATTCAATGAATTTACATGAGTATCAAGCAAAAGCGCTATTAAAAAAATATGGTATGCCTGTGCAGGAAGGAATACTTGCCACCAATGCCGATGAAACGGTGCATGCTTTCGAGCAGCTGGGTGGAAAGTTCGCAGTATTGAAAGCACAGGTGCATGCGGGTGGCCGGGGTAAGGCTGGTGGGGTAAAAGTGGTGAAATCGGCTGCCGAGGCTGCTGAATATGCCAACCAGATTATTGGTTCACGCTTGGTGACTTATCAAACGGATGCCAATGGTCAGCCAGTCAATAGCATTTTAGTCTCGGAAGATGTTTATCCGGTTGAGCGCGAGCTGTACTTGGGCGCTGTTGTAGATCGCTCGACTCGCCGCATCACTTTTATGGCATCAACTGAGGGCGGTGTTGAAATTGAGAAAGTGGCCGAAGAAACCCCTGAAAAAATTATTAAAGTTGAAGTTAATCCTTTAGTCGGTCTAATGCCATTTCAGGCGCGTGAAGTTGCTTTTGCACTTAAACTCAAAGATGGACAAATTAATCAGTTTGTTAAAGTCATGACGGCTGCTTATCAGGCATTTATAGAGAATGATTTTGCACTTTTCGAAATCAATCCGTTGTCTGTGCGTGAAAATGGCGACATTCTGTGTGTTGATGCCAAAATCGGAATTGATTCAAATGCGCTGTACCGTTTGCCTGAAGTGGCGGCACTACGTGATAAGTCTCAAGAAAATGAACGTGAGTTAAAAGCGTCTGAGTTTGATCTGAACTATGTGGCTTTAGAGGGTAACATTGGTTGTATGGTCAATGGTGCCGGTCTTGCCATGGCAACCATGGATATTATTAAGCTTTATGGCGGTCAACCAGCCAACTTCCTGGATGTTGGTGGTGGTGCAACCAAAGAGCGCGTGATTGAAGCCTTCAAAATTATCCTTGCAGATAGCTCTGTACAGGGCGTATTAATCAATATTTTTGGTGGAATTGTACGTTGTGACATGATTGCTGAAGCAATTATTGCAGCGGTTCAGGAAGTAAATGTGACTGTTCCAGTGGTTGTTCGCCTTGAAGGCAACAATGCGGAACTGGGCGCGAAATTACTGGATGAATCAGGTTTGAAATTGATTCCTGCAGACGGTCTTGCTGACGCTGCAGAAAAAATCGTTGCTGCTGTAAAAGCTTAAGGAGTATCTAACATGAGCGTATTAGTTAATAAAGACACTAAAGTATTGGTACAGGGCTTTACAGGTAAAAACGGTACATTCCATTCTGAACAGGCTTTGGCCTATGGTACCAAAGTTGTGGGTGGTGTAACCCCAGGTAAAGGTGGTCAAACCCATCTAGAATTGCCTGTATTTAATACCATGCGTGAAGCGGTGAAAGAAACAGGTGCAGATGCTTCGGTGATTTATGTTCCGGCCCCCTTTGTACTGGATTCTATTGTTGAAGCGGTTGATTCTGGCATTGAGTTAATTGTGGTGATCACTGAAGGTGTACCGACCATCGACATGCTTAAAGCCAAGCGTTATCTGGAAACCAATGGTAATGGCACACGTCTCATCGGACCAAACTGTCCGGGTATTATTACGCCAGGTGAATGTAAGATCGGGATCATGCCGGGACATATTCATCAGCCGGGTAAAATCGGGATTATCTCGCGTTCAGGCACATTGACTTATGAGGCTGTGGCGCAAACTACAAAACTCGGTTTAGGTCAGTCGACCTGTATCGGGATTGGTGGTGACCCGATTCCGGGCATGAACCAGATTGACTGCTTGAAACTGTTCCAGGAAGATCCACAAACTGAAGCTATCATTATGATTGGTGAGATTGGCGGTACTGCGGAAGAAGAAGCTGCGGAATATATTCAATCGAATGTGACTAAGCCAGTTGTTGGTTATATTGCGGGTGTGACTGCACCTAAAGGCAAACGTATGGGTCACGCAGGTGCGATTATTTCAGGTGGTAAGGGCACAGCAGAAGAAAAGTTTGCTGCCTTTGAGCGTGCGGGTATGGCCTATACGCGCAGTCCTGCCGAACTCGGTTCAACTATGCTGCAAGTGTTAAAAGATAAAGGTTTGGCCTGATATCCAAAGTAAACCTGTAATAAAAAGCTCCCAGATGGGAGCTTTTTATATCGCATTCTATTTTTAAGTTTTAGCTTTAAGGCTCTGAGTCATGCCGTTGATATCACCACCTTGAATACCAAGCTCACTCATCAGACTGTCAATGAGCGGTGCTTGGCTACGATAACGTAGGGCGCTATTCACCACCTGATCTGACAGGGCAACATTACCATTCTCATGATGGGCATCTGCCTGACAGGCACCGGCATGACCGCCATGTAGGCCATTCACCTGGAGAATCTTGATATCATCAATATTTTCCATTGGTTTGACGCTTTCCCGGATAATTTCAGGCAAGTATTTCAGCATGGCCAGACGGATCTGCATTTCGACCTGTTCAGGTGACAGGACGTTATTGGCTTCATTGACCGCACGCGTACCTTCAGCATCGACCTGATACTGTTTTTCCATTGCCTGAGCCAGTAGAATTTTCGCATCCGCTTCACCCTTGGCCTTCAGGCGGACTTTTTCTGCTTCAGCCTCAGCCGCAATCCGCACTGCTTCTGCATCATCTGCTGCCGCCTGTTTGCCAGCTTCAGCGGCAACTGTAATGGCAATTGCATCTTTTTCAGCGTGTTCTTTGGCTGCGACCAGTTCAACTGCTTTTTGACGCTCTGCCTGCTGGATTTGACGTACGGTGATGACTTCTTCTTCCGCTTTTACCGCTTGTGCACGTGCCTGATCGGCTTGAGCTTTAGCTTCAGATTCAGCACGTGATTTTTCCGCAATCGCAATGGCGCGATCCTGTTCAGCCAGTTCAATGGTTTTCTTTTGCTCGACCTGTGCTTTTTGAATCAGCTGGGCCTTTTGAATATTTTCATTTTCGACATCACGGGCGGCCAAAATACGCTTGAGTTCGACTTCTCGTTCAGCGGCAATTTGTGCTTCTTCTGCTTCACGTTTTTTGCAGGCTTCCTGAGCGGCAATTTCAGCCAGTTGTTCAGCTCGGCGAATGGCAATTTCACGTTCTTGTTGCAGTTTGGCATATTCTTCTTCACGAATAATTTGCAGGCGCGCCTGTTCAGCTTCCAGATTTTTGGTTTTAATCGCCAGATCGGTATCCTGTTCAATATGGTTGCGCTTACGACGACGGTCTTCAATGGTTTCAGTGAGCTTGGTCAGACCTTCAGCATCAAACGCATTTTGCGGATTGAAGTATTTAAATCCGGTCTGATCCAGTCCAGTCAAGGAAACCGTTTCAAGCTCCAGACCATTTTTATGTAAATCTTCTGAAACGACTTGCTGAACTTTTTGCACGAAATCGACGCGTTTTTCATGCAGTTCTTCCATGGCCATTTCTGCCGCCACTGCGCGCAGTGAATCAACAAATTTGCCTTCCACCAGATTTTTCAGTTCATTCGGTGACATGGTTTTTTGACCAAGGGTTTGTGCTGCGGTGGCAATTGAATCTGCGGTAGGCTTGACCCGTACATAGAATTCGGCCATGACATCGACCCGCATACGGTCACGGGTAATCAGTGCCTGATCATCAGCACGGCGGACTTCAAGACGTAGGGTGTTCATATTTACCGGAATAATTTCATGTAACACCGGAAGCACGATTGCGCCTCCACCTAAAATCACTTTTTCTCCACCCCAACCGGTACGCACAAAGGAAATTTCCTTGCTTGAACGACGGTATAAGCGTGCAATGATGAGACCGAAGGTCACCAGTGCCACAAAAATAATTCCCGCAATAATTAAAATATTATATAAATCAAATGTTAACATTGTTATAAAGTCTCAATTGAGTGCTAGCTAAATAAAATTAAAGTGCAATGGCTTGAAAGCCGTTCTTGGTTTTGTGGGTTAGAACTACATTCTGACCTTGATTTAAAATTTGATTGTTTTCTGGTTCGACCAGCACATAATGGGTCTGGCCATGTTGATCCCGGACTTTGGCTTGTGCGGGAGAATTCACTTTGGCATCTCCCATAATAATGGTCGCGGTACGTCCGATGAGTTCATCGCTATGAATCGCAGAGGTTTCATCTTGGGGCAGGAGTTTACTGGCGGCCATGGCAAGAAAGCGCACCACAGGCATACACAGAAACAGGCAGGCTGGAGAAATCAGCCAGACGTTAAACAGCTGACTGGTCAGGCGCTCAAATATTCCCTGAATCAATAAACCGCTCAAGCCATAACTGGTTAGGAAAATGATTAGCCAGATAAATAAAGGCAGACGCCCCAGATATAACCAGTCAAATACTTTGCTGAAAACACCGGGAGACTGATCCGGGCTTATTTCCGGTTGCAGGGAATCTTCAGGTAAAAACTGTTCGAAGATATGCTGAGAGCCGCCGCCGAGCAGCAATAGAATACATTCTAGTGCAGCAAACATCAGCATTAGGCTCAGGCTAATACTAAATACGATATTTGATGGATGCGTAAACAGTTCCCACATTTCTTTATCTCTATAATTATGTTTTTAGGAAAAGTGTCTGAAAGTTTTTATTGATATAACGATAACAGTAATTGCTGATTTTGTATGCAAAAAAATAACAAAAAACCTTACAAACAAGGATTGAATATGTTGATTATTTAATAATTATTGAACTATTAAAATTAATAATAAACTATAAGAAGCTAACTGGATGTTTGAGCAAGTGATGCCATAGCGGCAATAGGAATTCTGAATAGCATGGCATTCTGTGTGTGCTTGCCTGAGAAAGTATAGAGATACATCGACCTGAGTATCTCCAAATTTTTCTGTTCAAGTTTAAAGCAGGGCAGTCTGAATCCGGACTTTCATATCTAAAGTCTGTTGCAGAATATAGTATTGCATCCATTTAACCTGTTCACCCATAGGATTGACCTTGACTGCAGTATTCAGGAAATCGAGATCAGGCTGCTTAAAAAGCTGCTGTTGCAAGGTTTGCTCCAAAATCTGGCTGTTGGTCGTCAAAGGTAATGCCACCAGATAGAACGCTTTAGGATAATTATAAAAGGCATATAATAAGTTAAAGGCTTTTTGATCACCTTTGAGGTTGCCAGCACCGATTTCGTAAGCTGCGTTCTGGTTGCTATAAGTAACGCCGACTAGAAATTCCCAATGACCTTCTTGCAAACGCAGACCAAACTGTAATCCAATTTGATCCGCGGTCAGCTCGTGTTGCAGATAAATATTTAGAGGCTTGCCATCATCACTGAAGGGTTCTTGCAAGACTAAAATATGTTGCTGATGCTGATAAATATAACCGGCAAGCTGAGCCTGTTCCAGACGGGTTTTTACAGTGATGAGATCAAAAGCGCTATAGGGCATAAACGAAGTATATATAAAGGGGAGAATTGAACTTACTCTAGTAATTTTTCAACTATTTGAGAACCACTACTTTAGATTATTTTTCTAGGATTTTATTGGCTTAGCGACAGGGTAATATATAGCTATACCACACAATATCCTCGCTTGAATTGGGTAAATTATTGATTCATAAAAACTGATATTCATTATTGATGAATTTTTATATGAGCTTTTAATATATCAATATCATAAAACAAGCAATGGATAGGATAAGTAAATCACTATAATGAATATAAATTTTCAAAAGTGTCATAAGTACACGTTTTTCTAAGCTGGTGTTGTCCATGTCGTTAAATGAGGAAAGACTTACTCATCTCAAACAGCTTGAAGCTGAGAGTATTCATATCATCCGCGAAGTTGCTGCCGAGTTTGAAAATCCGGTCATGCTGTATTCGATTGGTAAAGATTCAGCGGTCATGCTGCATCTTGCGCTAAAAGCGTTCTACCCAGCAAAACTTCCATTTCCATTATTACATGTCGATACAGGCTGGAAGTTTAAAGACATGATCACTTTCCGGGACAATATGGCGAAAACCCATGGTTTCGATTTGATCGTGCATCAGAATAAAGAAGGGGTTGAGGCAGGTATTAACCCGTTCGACCACGGTAGTTCTAAATATACCGACATCATGAAAACTCAGGGCTTAAAACAGGCCCTGGATAAATACGGTTTTGATGCTGCTTTTGGTGGCGCGCGCCGTGATGAAGAAAAATCACGTGCCAAGGAACGTGTTTATTCATTCCGTGATTCGAAACATCGTTGGGATCCGAAAAACCAGCGTCCAGAACTTTGGAATCTTTACAACGGTAAAGTGAACAAGGGCGAAAGTATTCGTGTATTCCCATTATCTAACTGGACTGAGCTGGATATCTGGCAATACATCTATTTGGAAAGTATTCCATTAGTACCACTTTATTTGGCTGCAGAACGTCCTGTGGTTGAACGTAGTGGCACACTTATTATGGTTGATGATGAACGTATGCCTTTAAAAGAAGGTGAAGTTCCACAAATGAAATCGGTACGTTTCCGTACTTTGGGTTGTTATCCATTAACAGGTGCTGTGGAATCTACAGCCAATACCTTGCCGGAAATTATTCAGGAAATGTTGCTGGCAACCAGTTCTGAGCGTCAAGGTCGTATGATTGACCATGATGAAGCAGGCTCGATGGAGAAGAAGAAGCAGGAAGGCTACTTCTAATTTAATCTCCCCCTGACCCCCTCTTTGAGAAAGAAGGGGAAGCTCCTAAAAGTAAATGGAGAAAGTCCCTCTTTTAATAAAGGGGGATATAGGGGGATTGAAAACCGATTTCTAAAGAATATGTGGAGCTTTGAGCGATGTCTCATCAATCTGATTTAATCAGCCAAGATATCTTGGGCTATCTGAAACAACATGAAAATAAAGACCTGTTGCGTTTTCTGACTTGCGGTAACGTGGACGATGGTAAATCGACGTTAATCGGTCGTCTGCTATACGATTCAAAATTGATTTATGAAGATCAATTACAGGCCGTGACCCGTGACTCGAAGAAAGTCGGTACGACAGGTGATGCACCTGATTTGGCACTTCTGGTCGATGGTTTGCAAGCAGAGCGTGAGCAAGGTATTACCATTGATGTGGCCTATCGTTATTTTTCGACAGAAAAGCGTAAGTTCATCATCGCGGACACGCCGGGACACGAACAGTACACTCGTAACATGGCGACAGGTGCATCGACGTGTGACCTTGCAATTATTTTGATTGATGCACGTTATGGCGTGCAAACCCAGACACGTCGTCATACCTTTATTGCAAGTTTGCTCGGGATCAAGAACATCATTGTTGCGATCAACAAGATGGACTTGGTGGAATTCTCTGAAACACGTTTCAATGAAATCCAGGCTGAATATGCGGCATTCGTTGCACAATTGGGCGATCGTAAACCAAGCAATATCATCTTTACGCCTATTTCTGCATTGAATGGCGATAACGTGGTGAACAAGTCAGCCAATACGCCGTGGTACACTGGTGAAACGCTGATGGGTACGCTTGAATCGGTGGAAATTAACCGTAGTTCAGCGAAGCAGGATTTCCGTTTCCCTGTGCAATACGTCAACCGTCCGAACCTCGACTTCCGTGGTTTCTGCGGTACGATCGCACTTGGCGATATCAATGTTGGCGATACCGTAACAGCATTACCTTCTGGTAAATCATCGACTGTCAAAGAAATTGTCACTTTTGATGGCAATCTTGAGCATGCAGTTGCAGGTCAGGCAGTGACTTTAACGCTTAACGATGAAATTGATATTTCACGTGGTAACGTGTTAATTCGTGCGGATCAAGCTGTTCCAAATATTTCCCGTTCAGTTCAAGCGACTGTTGTGTGGATGGCAGATCAACCACTTGTACTGGGTAAGCTGTACAACATCAAGATTGGTACGCAAACCGTTCCGGCAAAAGTAACGGCAATTCATTACCGTACCAACGTTAACACATTGGAAAAAGTTCAGGTGGATAAACTTGAGCTAAATGCAATAGCCAATGTGACTGTTGAATTTGATGCACCAGTGGTCTTTGACCGTTATCAAGACAGCCGTTTCACCGGTTCGTTTATCTTCATCGATCGTTTGAATAACGTGACGATTGGTGCTGGTATGGTGGAAGAATCAGTTGAATGGTCTGCACACGATGAGCCTGTCACTGCAGAAGCACGTGCGGCACGTTTGGGTCAAAAACCTGCTGCGGTGACTGTATCTGGTAAAGCTTTGGAAAATGCTCAGGCGCTAGAAAGCTTGCTGATTCAGCAAGGGATCGTTGCTATTGCTAAAGCAGGTTTGAATGCGGAGCAGGTTGCACTGGTTCGTGAAACTGGTGTGGTTGTGATTACCGATGCTGCTGAAGGTACAGACACGACTTTAACCGTAGATACAGTTGAAGAACTTGCTGAGAAGATTGTGGAATTGGTTCGTCTTTAAGACTGGGCTGATTTGAAGAAACCCGCTGAAAAGCGGGTTTTTTATTGCCTAAATTTTGATTGCATGAAAATCATTCGATTAGTCAAAATGTGATCTTTCAATTTACTAGTCAATTAATACAATACTCCCTAGATTTGGGGAATATATGAAAAAATTAATATTGCTGGCTGGCTTGTGTGTGGCTTTTGGAGCTGAAGCCAAACAGAGCAGCCAAAGCGTTGAAGCAATCAAGCAAAAAATAATCCAGCAGTCGATTGAGAATTATCCGGGAAATTGTCCGTGTCCTTACAATACTGCACGTAATGGCAGTCGTTGTGGTAAACGTAGTGCTTATAACCGCGCTGGTGGTTATGCACCGCTTTGCTATCCGGAAGATGTGAGTGATCGAATGGTAAAGGAATATAAAGGGCGTAGTTAATTAAAGGCTCCGTATTTTAGATAGCGAGCTAAAAGAAATATTTTTGTTAGATTTGGCTTTACATGGGTAATTTAATTACTCATAAGAATCATTGAGGACTAAGGCCAGAATTACTTTCATTTCGGTTAAACTTTTCACGCCTGCAATCCTTTTAATAATTTCTCCATTTCTAAAAATAAGCGTAGAAGGCAAACCATAGGCATTATAGCGCAAGGTTAAAATCGGAGACTGATCCACATTGATCTTGCCAAATTTAACTTCAGGATTTACCTCAGCATAGTATGTCGCCAGTTCGGCAAAGATCGGAAAATTCTGAACACAGGGCTTGCACCAGTCTGCATAAAAGCGAATCACGGCAAAACCTTCAAACCACTCAAAATCACTGTAATTGTTTTCGTTATATTCGATCACTTGGGTCATGGTTGGCCTATTATCAATTTCCTGAATAGTCCCCCGATTATACATAAGTCCGATGTAGCTTCATTCCTCATGCTAACTATGTTCAAATAAGTCCAAGATATATGAAATGCATAGATTAGGGAAAGAAATCATGTCGCAACAAACCATGCAGCAAGTCATTATTACAGAACCAGGTGGTGTCGATAAACTCGCTTATGAAACGGTGACTGTACCTGAACCTAAAGCAGATGAAGTTCTGGTGAAAGTTCATGCCTTTGGTATTAACCGTCCAGATATCCTGCAGCGTCAAGGCTTATATCCGATGCCGAAAGGGGTAACGCCAGTTCCTGGTCTGGAAGTGGCAGGTGAAGTGGTTGCGATCGGTAGCGATGTCAGCCAGTTTAAAGTCGGTGACAAGGTTTGTGGCCTGACCAATGGTGGCGGTTATGCTGAATATTGCGTCATACCTGAAAGCCAGACCTTGAATATTCCTGAAGGCGTAAGTTTTGTACAGGCAGCGGCCATTCCTGAAACTTTCTTTACTGTATGGGCGAACGTGTTCCAGATGGGTAAGGCCAAAGCGGGGGAAACTGTACTGGTGCATGGTGGAACAAGCGGGATTGGTACGACTGCTTTGATGTTGTGTAAATCACTTGGAATCAAAACCTTTGCAACTGTCGGTTCAGATGAAAAAGTTGCGGCTATTTCTGATTTAACCACGGCTATTAATTATAAAACTCAGGACTTTGAGCAAGTTATTAATGAAGCCACTGACAATGGTGGTGTCGATGTCATTTTAGATATGGTCGGTGCACCATATTTAGAGCGTAATTTGAATTTGTTGCGCCGTGATGGACGTCTGGTCTATATCGCTTTCTTGGGTGGTGCCAAGGCCAAAGAGGTCAAACTGGGTCAAATCATGATGAAACGTCTGACCATTACCGGTTCGACCATGCGTGCACGCAGCACGGCTGAAAAAGCGGAAATTGCACAAGGCCTGAAAGAGCAGATTGCACCATTGTGGGCAAAAGGCGAATGTCTCCC
Source organism: Acinetobacter idrijaensis (assembly GCA_000761495.1). Classification (GTDB taxonomy): domain Bacteria; phylum Pseudomonadota; class Gammaproteobacteria; order Pseudomonadales; family Moraxellaceae; genus Acinetobacter; species Acinetobacter idrijaensis. The sequence goes on along the minus strand of JQCU01000385.1, from coordinate 84,928 downwards.
GATGATCTATAAAACGTTTAAGTTCGATCAGATTCAGGATGCCCATGCCACAATGGATACTGGAGAGCATGTGGGTAAAGTTGTAGTTGAAATTATTTAATACGAGATAAGTGATTCAAAAAAAGCCAGTAATTTTACTGGATTTTTTTAATTTTAAGTAAAATATTATTACAAATAAATATATAAAATCTTGAATAAAAATTAAAAAATGTTAACTGTTCGACACAACCTGTCAATTATGACACGTAAATTGCATGTATAGATAATTCCGACCAAATGGTTAAACATTCACATGAATGTGAGAGGGAAAATAAGATGAAAATTATTTCAACAGCATATAGTTCAAAACATAGTTTAAGAGCATTACGACGTATTCATAAAATGATTATTCGCGGAACCATCAGCTGGGTAGAGTTACATAAAATGTATCGGGCGATGCTGCATCTGGAGCGTTATATAGAAAGATTAACAATACAAAATCGTCATTCAAGCAAGAAAGCATCCAGAAAATCCAAATAAGATCTTGTATGTTTAGGGTGAATAAAGGGTCAAGATCTGATGCAAAAAAATATCTTAGACTTTGTCCTAATATTATTCATTGATCGGCATTCAGTATAATCATTCAACATCTAGCGATAAATAAGTACATGAGAATGTATTAAGTGGGGATTTATGAAGCGCCCAGCTTCAACACATGAGCGTCTTGCAGAGCGTTTAGCCAGAATTTTGACCAAATTAAACGTCGGATATCAACTCCGGGCTGCAGAGCTAGCTGCAGAATTTCAGGTCAGCACCCGCACCATTGAGCGTGATTTTGATCGTCTAGGCTCTTACTTACCCTTACTTCAAGATGAACAGAAACGATATTATCTGGAACCCTCTTATTTAGGGCGGTTTAAATTGCAGGATATCCAGACTTTTGCCCAGCTTTCGGGGATCAGTGAGTTGTATCCGGCGTTGGATATGTCTTTTATGCGTGAATTGCTGGATGAGCGGGCAAATCAGGTATTTTCGGCAAAAGGCTATCATTTTGAGGATGCCAAACAGTTTGCCGAGCATTTCAAGCTGCTTGCAGGTGCAATCTATAAGCGTCAGCAGGTTAAGCTGCAATATTCAGATCAATTGCGGATCATCCAGCCCTATCGTTTGATTCACCATCATGGCATCTGGTACTTGGCTGCTGTGAGTGAAAACAAGCTGTGCACTTATCGCTTAAGCCAGTTACAACAGCTTGAGCTGGTTTTTGAGACGGAGGGCTTTGAGCATGATCCTGAAGTGCTGAAAATGCTGACAGATGAAGACAGCATCTGGTTTGGACAGCAAAAGCAGCAAGTCTTAATCAAGGTACAACCTGAAGTCACGGTTTTTTTTAAAGAGCGCCGTTTATTTCCAGAACAGCAGATCGAGCAGGAGACCGAGGCTGGAGAGTTGATGATCAGTTGCCAGATCCGTCACGAAATGCAGTTATTGCCTTTAGTGCGTTACTGGTTGCCATACGTGAAAATTATTGAGCCGATTCATTTCCAGCAGAAACTGGAACAGGATTTGCAAGGATATTTACGTTCTGCTGGATGATATTGAGAAAGCAGAGCAGGGTGGCCTGATTAATGATGACACTTTAAATGGGAATTTAATTTACTTATTTTTTGACTAACTAAATTACAGACATAAAAAAACCAGCTTTCGCTGGGTTCTTTATTTGCACCATCTTTCTATAGTAGAAGAATGGTGCCCGAGGCCAGACTCGAACTGGCACGCTTTGTGGGCGGGGGATTTTAAATCCCCTGTGTCTACCGATTTCACCACTCGGGCTTTAACAAGATGGAGGCGGAGGTCGGAATCGAACCGGCGTCCACGGAGTTGCAGTCCGCTGCATGACCACTCTGCCACCCCGCCGCGTCTTGTTGATGCGTATATTAGCAAGCTCAGAAAAAAAAACAATAGTGTATTCATCTGTATGCGCATAAAAACATCATATGGCGGAAAATATTTAAATTATTCATGTAGAATGTGCAAAATTGATTCATATCAACACTTGGGAGAAGTGCCGTGGCATTAGTTCTAGACGGTCGTGCATTGGCGAAGCAAATTGAAGCTGACTTGTTTACTCGCGTAGAAGCGCTGAAAGCAAAATCAGGTCGTACTCCAATTCTTGCGACGATTTTGGTAGGTGACGATGGTGCATCTGCAACTTATGTTCGCATGAAAGGCAATGCCTGCCGCCGTGTTGGTATGGATTCACTCAAAGTGGAACTTCCTAAAGAAACCACAACTGAAGAATTATTGGCTGAAATTGAAAAATTAAATGCAAATCCTGATGTGCACGGTATTCTGCTTCAGCACCCGGTTCCTGCGCAAATTGATGAGCGTGCCTGTTTCGATGCAATCTCGCTTGAAAAAGACGTAGATGGTGTCACTTGCCTGGGCTATGGTCGTATGGCAATGGGTGAGGCAGCCTATGGTTCAGCGACGCCTGCGGGTATTATGACTATCCTGAAAGAGAACAACATTGAAATCGCTGGTAAACATGCGGTAGTTGTAGGTCGTTCTGCAATTTTGGGTAAACCAATGGCTGCGATGCTGCTAGAAGCGAATGCAACCGTAACCATTTGCCATTCACGTACTCAAGATCTTGCAAGCTTTGTTAAGCAAGCAGATATCATTGTCGGTGCGGTAGGTAAAGCAGAATTAATTCAAAAAGACTGGATCAAACAAGGTGCAGTGGTTGTTGATGCTGGTTTCCATCCACGTGATGGCGGTGGTGTTGGTGATATCCAACTTGTTGGCATTGAAGAAATTGCTTCTGCTTACACACCAGTTCCGGGTGGTGTAGGTCCAATGACGATTACCACTTTAATCCGTCAAACGGTTGAAGCTGCTGAAAAAGCATTGGGTTAATTGCTTTGTTCCTTCTCCCTCTGGGAGAAGGCTAGGATGAGGGGTATTAAACCTCTACCTGACCCTCTCCTAAAAGGAGAGGGGATTTTTAAATTAGAATGAATAAAAACCATGAGCTGTACTTTCCAATTTCCTCAAGCCCCAGAACATCTACTAAAAGCCTTGCATGATGTGATTCCACACTGTGAGCTACATGCACAGCAATTGCCGGATACACCCATTTCCCTGTGGCTGATTCCACCAGTATTCCCAACAGATAAGCTGGATGATGAGGTGATTCGTCGCATTTGGAATGATACACCATACTGGATCTTTTGCTGGGCCTCAGGCTTGGCGATGGCGCAGTGGCTATTGGCAGAGCCGCATCATGTTAAAGACAAAGTAGTTTTGGATTTTGGGGCGGGATCGGGCGTAGTTGCCATTGCGGCGAAAATGGCAGGTGCAAAACGTGTGATCTGCTGTGATATCGATCAAGTTAGTCTAGATGCCTGTCGTGCCAATGCAGAGCTAAATGATGTCGAGCTTGAATATCTGGATGACCTATATAAGGCAGAGAAGGTGGATATTTTATTAGCCGCAGATGTGCTCTATGATCAATGTAACCGTTTCTTCCTGGATGAGTTTTTAAAATTTGCACCTGAGGTGTGGGTTGCAGACAGTCGGGTAAAAAACTTTAGTCATCCTCAATATGAAAAACTGGATGAGCGTAGTGCGACGACCTGGCCGGATTTGGATGAATCGCCCGAATTTCGTAATGTCAGTTTCTATAAAACACGTTAAATTTAAAAAATTAAAAAGGGCACTAGGCCCTTTTTGATTGTCTTACTCTGATTAAGTAGCTAAGTATCAGATATTAAGAACAGGTATAACGAATAACCCGCATGGTCGTAGGGCGGGCTTCTAAAGCTTCGCGTGCACCCGGGTTCTCGCTATTATGTAAATCAGGCGTATTGCTCAAGCTGATTTGCGTGCGGCTATTACCCAGTTGGCGGCCATAGTTTTCCTGTTCCGCAGTTGGATTGGAAATTTCATTGGTGCTTAAAATCTGGATGTTGTAAGTTTTGGAATTTCCTAATACGTGTCTGCAAGCGGCTTGCAAGCGATTTTCATCCTGGCTTGGTCGTCCTGAGAGGGTGTAGCTCAAGGTTGCTGTATTGCCTGAACGTTCCAGAATTTCATAGCCACTTTGTCCATTGAATTGATGGGGTGTGGTCTGACATGCACTCAGTACGAAACTGCTCGCAGCCATAGCCAAAATTACTGTTGTTCTTTTCATATTTATAGTTCCTGAAGTCTTGGCTTAAGTATGCCATATTTTGCTTAAACTGCTGCTCTGGTCAATTGTGATCAATTGTTTAAACAGCCAATAAAAAAGGCCGCTTACGCGACCTTTTTTAATTAAATCAGCAATTAAGCAGATTTAACCGCAGCAATAAGTTCTGCTTGACGAGTTTTTAACGCTTCCGGTAAACGCTCACCTAACTTATCGAACAATTCAGTATGGCTTTCAAGCTCTTTGATCCATTGATCTTTGTCTTGAGAAGTTACTAGGTCAAACTGTTCTTTAGTGAAGTCAGAACCAGTCCAGTTCAGCTGTTCGTAAGTAGGAACTAGGCCGATTGGTGTTTCAACAGCATCAGCACGACCTTCACAACGGTCAATGATCCACTCAAGAACACGCATGTTTTGACCGAAACCAGGCCATACGAAGTTGCCTTCAGCATCACGACGGAACCAGTTCACGTTGTAGATACCTGGAAGTTTGTTGCCAGCAGCAGCAGCTTTCGCACCCACTTGCTCACCCATTTCTAACCAGTGCGTGAAGTAATCTGCCATGTTGTAGCCCGCGAATGGAAGCATCGCGAACGGGTCACGACGAACAACACCTTGTTGACCAACAGCAGCAGCAGTTGTTTCAGAGCCCATCGTTGCAGCTTTGTAAACACCGTCAACCCAGTCAAATGCTTCTGAAATTAGAGGCACAGTGTCTGCACGGCGACCACCGAAGATGAACGCAGAAATTGGCACGCCAGCTGGATTTTCCCAGTCAGCGTCAATAGAAGGGCATTGACCAGCTGCAACTGTGAAACGAGCATTTGGATGCGCTGCTTTTTCTTCGCCAGTGTGTGGTTGACCTTTCCAGTTAGTCAGGTTGGCAGGCGCTTCTTTAGTCAGACCTTCCCACCATACTTCACCGTTGTCAGTCACAGCGACGTTTGTATAAATCACGTCTTTGTGCATGGTTGCCATACAGTTCGGGTTGGTCTTGGTGTTGGTACCAGGCGCTACACCGAAGAAGCCAGCTTCAGGGTTGATTGCATATAAGCGACCGTCTTCACCTGGTTTGATCCAAGCAATATCGTCACCTACAGTTTCAATCTTCCAGCCTTCATAGCCTGCTGGTGGAATCAACATAGCGAAGTTTGTTTTACCACATGCAGATGGGAATGCAGCTGCGATGTAGTGTTTTTCGCCTTGTGGATTGGTCACGCCAAGGATCAGCATGTGTTCAGCTAACCAGCCTTGTTGACGACCCATAAATGATGCAATACGTAATGCCAGGCATTTTTTACCCAACAATGCGTTACCGCCATAACCAGAACCATAAGACCAGATCTCACGAGTTTCTGGGTAATGCACGATGTATTTTTCTTTGTTGCAAGGCCATGCAACATCTTTTTCGCCGTTCGCAAGCGGAGCACCTACAGTGTGTACGCAAGGAACGTATTCACCGTCAGTACCAAGAACGTCATAAACAGCTTTACCCATACGAGCCATTTTAGACATGCTTACTGCAACGTAAGGAGAGTCAGTTAACTCGATACCGATATGAGCGATATGAGAACCCAATGGACCCATTGAGAATGGAACCACATAAAGTGTACGACCTGCCATTGAACCGTCAAATAAACCGTTCAATTTTTCGCGCATGACAGCAGGTGCTTCCCAGTTGTTGGTCGCGCCAGCATCGTCTTTGTTTTCAGAACAGATGTAAGTACGATCTTCAACACGTGCTACGTCAGAAGGATCAGAATTTGCAAGATAAGAACCAGGATGAGTTTCTTGATTCAGCGCTTGCATTGTGCCGTTAGCGATCATCAAGTCGATATAACGTTGATATTCTTCTGCGCTACCGTCACACCATTCAATTTTTGCTGGTTTTGTTAATTTAGCAATCTCTTCCACCCAAGCAATAAGCTTAGGGTGACGAACGAATTCTGGTGCGTTCACTTGGGTCATGGTGAGGCCTATCTCAAATGTGTACAAATTAGATGTACAAAGTACAATCCGAGCAATAAAAAATATCGCCCAGATGAAGTATGAAAAAAAGTGGCTGTATTAAAGCATAAAATGATAAAAAAAATAAGACCAAAGAAGTGCTAGATTTCTTTTGGAATATAATGCTATTTTATTTATAAATATAAGTAAAACAACAAGATAAAACTAAATATTTGAATTATTAAGGTTATTTATATAAGTGATGAGTGGTATTTATTTTAAAAATTGATATTAAAATCATTATCTTAATTTTATAAGATCTCTAATATTCATTATTGATTAAATAAATGGTTGCCATTTGAATTTTACATAAAGCCACTGTTAATTGTCTATGAATTGGACAAAATGCCAATAGGCTTCAATGAAATTGCGCGAAAAATGTCTAATCAATCTAAACCCTTATCGCTGATTTTTAATCATAAAGCTGGTTTTCGCATACAGGGGCCAGAAGGCATTTATGAACAGCTGATCGATATATTTTCAGCGCAGGGTTATCAAACTAAAGCTTATGAAATCAATGATTCACAGCAATTTGATAAAATTATGGTTGAGGTGCTTGAACAGCATTTGGCATCTAGCGAGTCAGGAATCATCGTTGCGGCAGGCGGAGATGGCACTTTAAATACAGTCGCCAAACATGTGTTGAATACGCAAATTCCTGTCGGTATTTTGCCTTTAGGGACTTTTAACTATGTGGCGAGATTATTGGGGATTCCGCTGGATTTGCTTGAAGCGGCAAAAGTGATTGCGACAGGACAGCCACAACGTATGAATGTTGCTCGTATCAATCAGGAAATTTATCTGAATAATGCCAGTTTAGGTCTATATCCTTTATTTATTAAAAAACGTGAAGACTATAATCGTATTTTTGGTCGCTTACCGCTACATGCCTATACTTCTGCACTGGATGTTTTAATTCGCGACCGTAAAGAATTAAAACTAAAAATCTGGGTGGATCAAAAGAAATATCCGGTAAAAACACCACTGATTTTTTTTGGCAATAATCCCTTGCAACTGGCGGATATGAAAATGCGCATTGCAGAAGCGGCTGAAAAAGGCAAAGTGGCGGGAGTTGTAGTTTCTAAAAGTGATAAGCTTACTTTATTTAAGCTAGTGTATCAGCTGATTCGTGGCAAGATTGACCAGGCATCGGATGTTTATAGTTTTGCAGCCGATCAAGTTCGAATCGAATCCCGAGCCAAGAAACTGATGGTAGCGATTGATGGGGAAATTGTGGAAATGGCCCCGCCACTCAATATTTCTGTATTAAAAGATAGCCTAAACGTAATGGTGCCACATGATCCTGCATCTGTCTGATCTGCATTTTGGAACAGAGAAGCCGGAGTGTTTAGAAGCGATTCGGCATTTCTGTCAGACCCATCCACTTGAAGCCGTCGTCATCAGTGGTGACCTGACTCAGCGCGCACGTTTGGGTCAATTCTTTGCCTGCAAAAAATTTTTAGATCAGCTCAATACGCCTTATATGGTGATCCCGGGGAATCATGATATTCCGCTCTATCATTTGTGGAATCGGCTTTTCAATCCATTTACCCGTTACCAGATTTTTTTTGGTGAATTGGAGCCAATATTTGAAACTGAAAATTTTTATCTGATTGGGGTGAATTCGATCCGACGTCGATATCATACCAAAGGGCATTTATCCCTTGAGCAGATTCAGCGTATTGATTTGCAACTGGCTCAGGCGCCTGCGTCCAAATTAAAAATCATTGTCAGCCATCAACCTTTTTATGTGCCTTTTCAAAATAAGCGCGGTTTCAAGGACAGCCCATTGATGGCCAAAATTGCTTTAGAGGCCTGGGCAGAGCATGGTCTGTTTGCGGTGTTACATGGGCATCTGCATCAACCGGCGATTTATGATTTGAATCAGATGTTCGGATTGGGGATGGATCATCCTGTATATGATGTACATGCAGGGACTTCTGCGTCAAATCGTCTACATAAAGATGAACCGAACAGCTTTAATCTGATTGATGCCACAGGAAAAATTTCTCAATATTTATTCGATGAAGTGGCACAAGCCTTTATGTTGAAGGCTGATCTGCCGAATAAATAGACGAAAACCTATGATTCGTTAAAAAAAACCAATTTTTTTTCATTTTCCCCTTGAAGCGTTTTATTCCATCTCCATAAAAGTGACATCAAAAATTTTTGATGATGACCCATGGAATAATTAAGTCGTCATCAGTGACCTAAAAAAGACTTTGTCTGATGGAGTTATTTATGAGCAACATTCGTCCATTACATGACCGCGTTGTTATTCGTCGTGTTGAAGAAGAAACTAAAACAGCTGGGGGCATTTTACTTCCAGGTTCGGCTGCTGAAAAACCTGCTCAAGGTGAAATCATTGCAGTTGGTAATGGTCAAATCACTGACAATGGCGTACGCGCGTTAGACGTAAAAGTTGGCGACAAAGTATTGTTCGGTACTTATGCAGGCACTACTGTAAAAGTAAACGGCGAAGAGCTTTTAATCATGAAAGAATCTGACATTTTAGCGGTATTAGAAGCTTAATCTGCGCTAAAAAAGTTTTATTCGTTCCAAATCAGATTTTGTAAAGATACAACAATATTCGGAGTCAAATATGTCAGCTAAAGACGTAAAATTTGGTGATTCAGCTCGTTCAAAAATGATTGCTGGTGTAAACACCCTTGCAGATGCAGTAAAGGTTACTTTGGGTCCTAAAGGCCGTAACGTTGTTATCGACCGTTCTTTTGGTGCACCGCACATCACTAAAGATGGTGTCACTGTTGCCAAAGAAATTACGCTGAAAGACAAGTTCGAGAACATGGGTGCTCAACTGGTTCGTGAAGTTTCTTCAAAAACCAATGACATCGCAGGTGATGGTACAACGACTGCAACTGTATTGGCACAAGCAATTTTGAATGAAGGCATCAAGTCAGTAACAGCGGGTATGAACCCAATGGACTTGAAACGCGGTATCGATATTGCGGTACGTTCTGTAGTTGAAAACATCAAGGCAACTGCAAAACCAGCATCAGACTCTAAAGCGATTGAACAAGTAGGTTCGATCTCTGCTAACTCTGATACGACTGTAGGTCAGCTGATTGCGCAAGCAATGGAAAAAGTGGGCAAAGAAGGCGTGATCACGGTTGAAGAAGGTTCAGGCTTCGAAGATTCGCTTGACGTAGTTGAAGGCATGCAGTTCGACCGCGGTTATATTTCTCCGTACTTCGCGAACAAGCAAGATACTTTAACAGCTGAACTTGAAAATCCATTCATTCTTCTTGTTGATAAGAAAATCAGCAATATTCGTGAATTGATTACAGTACTTGAAGCTGTTGCTAAAACTGGCAAACCGCTTTTAATCATTTCTGAAGATGTTGAAGGCGAAGCGCTTGCGACGCTTGTTGTCAACAACATGCGCGGTATTATCAAAGTATGTGCGGTGAAAGCACCTGGTTTTGGTGATCGTCGTAAAGCTATGCTTCAAGACATCGCGATCTTGACTGGCGGTACTGTGATTTCTGAAGAAATCGGCATGCAGCTGGATCAAACGACGCTTGATCACTTGGGTACAGCACATAAAGTAACTGTATCTAAAGAAAATACTGTAATTGTAGATGGTGCTGGTAATGCTGGCCAAATCGCTGACCGTGTACAGCAAATCCGTGCACAGATCGAAGAATCTACTTCAGAATATGACAAAGAAAAACTTCAAGAGCGTGTAGCGAAACTTGCTGGCGGTGTTGCTGTCATCAAAATCGGTGCTGCAACTGAAGTTGCAATGAAAGAGAAAAAAGACCGTGTAGATGACGCGCTTCATGCGACTCGCGCTGCAGTTGAAGAAGGTGTCGTTGCGGGTGGTGGTGTTGCACTAGTACGTGCTGCATCTGCACTTGAAGGCGTAACAGGCGCGAATGATGACCAAAACGTAGGTATCAACATTCTTCGCCGTGCGATTGAAGCACCGCTTCGTCAAATCGTATCTAACGCAGGTGATGAGCCTTCTGTAGTGATCAACGCTGTGAAGAATGGCGAAGGTAACTTCGGTTATAACGCTGCAACTGGCGAATATGGCGATATGCTGGAAATGGGTATTCTTGACCCTGCTAAAGTAACGCGTTCTGCACTTGAGCACGCCGCTTCTGTTGCTGGCTTGATGCTGACCACTGAATGCATGATCACTGAAATCCCAGAAGACAAACCTGCAATGCCTGATATGGGTGGCATGGGTGGGATGGGCGGCATGATGTAATTCATCATCCGAGCATTTCATAAAAAATCCCCGCTATTGCGGGGATTTTTTTATGCGTTTACAAAATTATGATGCGGACTTTTTAACTAATTTATAATTTAAATTACTGTCGATTTTTTTACCTGATTTCATCTCGCGTGCTTCAACAAAATTTTCACCAACAAAGAATTTACGGTTTTCAGCTTTGTTATCTAATGTGATGATTGAAGGATCTTGAGGGTCAAAACTGAAACTACCTTTAGTTTCCGTCTCATTATTTCCAGCTTTACCTAAATATTCCTCATTTAGCTCATAGGTTTTATCCGGATTGAGATCTAACTCGACCTTAATCCCTTCACAGTCAGCACAAGGAAAAACACCTTCGTATTCACCTGCCCAATCTAGCGAAGTTTCTGCGCTATCAGCACGGTTCACACTAGTATCCGCGTTATTTTGCTCCATCATGGCTGGGCTGGATTGAGCATTATTACTCATCGGCTCATTATCATTGGGCTTTGAACAGGCGGTTAAAGCTCCTGCAAGAACGACTGCTATCGCAGCAGTAAGCGTTAATTTTTTCATTGTTTTAACCCTATTAAATTATTTGTTATGAATTACATTAAAAGTAGTCAGTACAGATAAATAGGGCAATCTTGTTAAAGTTTGATTCATTAGGTGAATCAGGCCAGAGTTATTGATAAGTGAGCAGGATTTAAGAATTTTTAGCCAAGTTTAAAGTCACTTTATGCTGTTTCGTTAACTAATTCTGAACGCTATGATTAGAAAATAATGATAATGCGGAGGGGATAATGAAATTAGAACAAGAAAATAATTTGATTGCAAAAATTTATGATGCTGCTTTATTGCCATCTTTGTGGCTGGACGTGATCAAAGATATCGTGAGCTATACTAAAAGTAAGAGTGCAATTTTTACCGGTCTGGATCAGCTTAATCCAGGCTATGATTTTGTTTATACGCACAATATCCCGAATGAAAGTTTGGTCGCTTATCAGGATGAGCGTATCAGAGTGATTGATATGAAACTGCATATGCCCTTATGGAATGCGATCGAGATGGGCGATGCACTGAGTCACAATTGTCAGCACTATGCAGAACAGCCGGGTACAGATCACTATGTGTTCTATGAAAAATGTTTAAAGCCTGGCGGTGTATCTTATCTGGCGGGCGTATTGCTGGATCGGGGAAATTATCGTTGGGCAGTACTGGGTATTCATCGTGCACCTGAAGTACAGCCTTTTGAACAGCCTGAGCTGGATTTTCTAAGACGTATCAGTATTCATTTGCGCCGGGCTTTGCAAATTCACCGGCAAATCAACTTGATTCAGCAAGATAATTTAAGCTTGTATACCGTATTGGATAGTTTAAAAACCGGGATTGTACTGCTTGATCAAAACCTGTGTTTAAGTTATTCCAATCCTGTTGCGCAAAAGATGCTTGATCAAAGTTCATGTCTGGATCTGGATATACATAACCGTCTAAAAACCAATTATGCTCAGCAGATACGTTTTGATCAGCTATTAGAAAGTGCTTTGCTGGAAGATACGACCATTCAGACTGAAGTGGGTGGAGTCTTGGCGTTGAGTGATGGGGCAGGCTCACAATTCATGCTGACGGTGGTGCCATTTAAGAAATTAAGATATATGCAACATTTACAGTCTGCTCAGCATCAGATTGCCTTATTTATGACGGATAAAAACCAGCATTATTCCCTGTCAAGAACTTATCTGCAACAGTGTTACCAGCTTTCCAAACGAGAGTTTGATTTTTGCGAGTTGTTAATTAATGGTTATAAAATAGAAGATATTGCAGAACAGTGTGGCATTACGCTGAGTTCGGTACGGACGTATTTTAAAAATATTTATGAAAAAACCCAATGTTGTTCGCAAATTGAACTGATGCATTTATTGATGGGCTGTACCATTCAATTTGAACATATTGATTAAACCGGCCTGAATTTCATATTCAAGCCGGTTTATGTGGATTATTTAACACGTTGTAAGGTTACAGGATCTTCACCTTGCGGATGTAAGATAAGATTGTTGTTAGATATATTGATGCTTGCAATTGTCTTACTGCCATTTGAACTATCTTGTAATCCACCACACTCGTTGGTATCGAATAATACCTCGGTTGTGGTGAGAGTATTTGCTGACAATGTATATTTGCCATATTCAATCCCTGGCCAACCACAGTCATCTCCACCTTCAGTGTCTAGGAAGAAATAATAGTTGTTATCAAAGAAAGCAAATAGGTGCGATTCATTGAGTCGCCACGTGCCGACGAGACTATTAGACTGCTTAACTCGATTTAAACGGTATTCAGTACTAACGCCGGGTTCAGTAAGAATTAATTGAGTTCCATTAAAGTTTAAAGAATAAGGTTTATTCTCGGCAGGATGTGAAAGTCCCCATTCACCATTGGTGTCATGTAGGATTTCCGGTTCAATCACGGTTGTTGTTGCATTCCATTTTAAGCGGCCCATTTCAATGCCTGCTTGACCACTCTCATCTTTTGCTTCTGCTTCACCTAGTGCATAGCGTCCATCTTCCAGAATGTGAATCAACACAGCAGTGTTATCGGTACGGTTAATCTCCCACGTACCGGCAATATCTTTGTAGAAGGTCGCTTGGAAGTTTTCTGAAGCTTTTTCTGGTGTTATCAACTGATCTGGTGTGATGGCTGTTTTGGTGACAACTTCATTTACGAAGTCGGTGGTACTTTGGTTAAAATTAAGCTTTACAGCAGTGAAGGCTGTTTTAGTGTCATCACTAATCTGAATGCCATCGCTATGATCACCTTTTCCATCTAAGGATTGTAAAAAAACCATAAGGTTGATACGCGCATTTTCACTTTCGACTAAATCTAATGGTGTGATACGCTCCTTTGCTTCAATTTCATCACCGAGTTGTACACCCCCAATAAAGAATTTTACTTTTTCATCATCATTAAATTTAAATTCTCCTTTTTCGTTGGTAACTCCTGTTGCACCACTACTGGTGATATAGGTCACCCCTGAAATGATTCCGTCCGTCAGTACGCCGGTTTGGGTGCCAACATTGTTTGCTGGAGGTGTACTGGCATTATCATCCGAACCGCCGCAGGCACTAAGTAACCCCGCTAAAGCAATACAAAGTAAAGTCTTTTTCATTAGAATCTTCCTGAAATTTATAATGTGGATTCAGTATAAAAAGACCCTCGTTTTTGCCATATCCCAAAATTAGGAGGTCAAGAGCTTTTTAATGCATGGATCCTTTAAATTAGAAAGAAATTTCTATTGATATTGGGAAGCAATCTGAACTATCCGTAAATTGATGTATGAGATAAGTTGAAGGTGGAAAAAAATAATCAACTATTCATTTAAAAATTCTAATTATACAAATATAGATTAACTGTTTATTTATTGATCATAGAGCACTATCTATATTTGCCGAGGTTGCTAAAATTCGCGCAATTTTGAATAGAATTGGTGCGTGACGTGTTTGAGAAGTTAGCAGAACAAAGCCTGAGGCTGATGGGTTGGGAAATTGATAACCATTGGCCCCTAGATTTAGACCAATGTGTCATGATTGCTGCTCCTCATACCAGTAATTGGGATGCACTGTATGCGCGACTGGCCTTAAAAGTATTAGGCGTGAATGTTCGCTTAACCATTAAAGACAGTTACATGAAATTGCCATTTGGGCCTTTTGTGCGTGCTATGGGCGGTATCGGGATTGATCGCCGTCCTAAACAGCCGGGTGAGCCTCGTCCGAGTATGGTTCAGGTGATGACGGAATTATTCAAGACCCATCCTAAACTGGTCATGCTGGTGACGCCAGAAGCGACTCGTGCTAAACAGGAACAGTGGAAGACAGGTTTTTATTATGTCGCGATCAATGCAGGTGTGCCGATTGCATTGGCCTATATGGACTATGCTAAGAAGAAAACTGGCGTAGGTAAAATTGTTTATCCGACAGGGGATTATGAAAAAGATATGGCAGAAATCATGGCATTTTATGCAGAGATTCGGCCAAAATTTCCTGAATGCTTCAGTGTAGATCAGCGCTATTATCAGAGTTAAAATTGAATTGAAAAAAAGCAGGACAACTTTCCTGCTTTTTTATTGCCTAATCATCATGAAGATTGACAGACTTAAGATGCATTTTCAGAAGCAGGCAAAATTCCACCCAGATTTTGGCAGGCATCTTTATACATATCATATTGTTGCTCCACCACTTCATGCAGTGGCAGGTCAAACAGCTCTTCCCCCTGATGATACTGTTTGATATAAGACTCGACCTTGGATTTGCTGCTATACAACATCTGCTGATAATAGTCGGTCATACTGCTATGTGGCATTTGGGCGGTATCTACCTTGGCACAATGGAAATTTTGCAGTAATTGTTCTGATTTTTTCAAATCGCTGGACATACAACCTGCCAGTAGCAAGGTACTGAGCAATGTCGTGATAAATTTCATGGAAAGTAGACTAAAGGCTTTATGGGAGCGCACTATTGTAGAAGTAAAACCCGTTCACAAAACCTTTTTAATCTACCAAATGGTTAAAAAATAGAACAACAGAATTTGAAAATTCAAGTCCATTCTCTAAACATTTAACCTTTGACCAGCCCGCCATCTACAATCAGGTTTTGTCCTGTGACGGCACGTGAATAAGGTGACAAAAACATCAGGATTGCAGCAGCAAATTCTTCTGGTGTAATTACGCGGCGTAAAGGCGTCGATTGAGCAATCAGGTCAAAGACAATGTCAGGTGTGGCCTTACTGGCATCCGTGGTTTGTAACAGGCCACCAGAGAGCATATTCACATTGATGCCATATTGTCCCAAGTCCTGCGCCGTGGTGCGGGTAAAGGCCAATAATGCAGCTTTGGCGGTGGTATAGTCATGATAAGGAACCACCGGATTTTGCACCAGGTTTGTACCAATATTCACGATCCGGCCAAACCCTGCCTGTTTCATATCATCCAGTGCGGCTTGTGTAGTATTTAAGGCAGCCTGTACTGCACCGCTAAATTGCCGTTGCAACATATCCCAAGTCAGCGTTTCTACTTTAGGGCGTGCATCACCATTAAATTCAAATTGAATCAGTGCGTTATTGATTACAGCATGAATCGCTTCCCCGAAATGGGTTTTAGCTGCGGCAAATAAAGCGCGGACCTGATCAGTTTGAGTGACATCTGCCTGATAAATAAATACCTGTTCAGGATACTGCTGGGCCAGCTGGTCAGCTTGCTGCTGACTGCTATGATAATTGACGACTACGCGCGCACCCTCAGCCAGTAAAGCTTGAGTAATGGCCAAACCCAAACCACGCGCACCGCCCGTAACAAGAACAATCTGATCACGAATTTGCATAATGATGATCTATATTGTGAAAGATTGGCCTTAACATAGCAGTTATTTCACCGGATTCAAGCTTTGGCGGGGGGAAGACAGATTCGGCTTGATCTTGTGCTTAAATGAGTTGGGGCGTTAATAGAAAACAGCCTGCGCTCAAGAGTAAACTTAAGATCACGCGTTTAAACAGTAATTCTGAAATTTTATAAAATAGCTTTGCGCCTAAAATTGCCGGAATACTCACAAAAACAATCAGCAAGGCCATATAGGGTAAATGGCTTTGATTGATCAGGCCTTGCCATACATAAGTACCCAGCGTGAAAAGCTGAATTGCAAAATTAAAGTGCCGTAAAATATAGCGCTGCTGGGTTTTGGGTAATTGTTTTAACATCACCCAGGCCGAAGGAATGGCACCGCAAAAACCGCCCAGTCCTCCTAAAATTCCGCCAATAAAACCGATGCAGCTATCAGTCAATTTTCCTGAATGCTGAATTGTTTTGAATTGCGGATTGAATAGCATCACCGGACACCACAGTACCAGAAAAAATCCCAAGATCATCTTAAAGGTATCTGCTTGAATGATCTGCAACAGATAAGTACCCAGCGGCACGCCAATCAGACCAGCAATCAGATAAGGCAGCACCAACTGCCTGGATAAAACTAGCTGCTTTTTTTCCTGACTGAGTGAAATCACATGACTCCAGATCGAGGCAAATACCAGCAAGGGCGCGGCCAGTTGCGGAGGCAGCACCCAGACCCAGAAAGACATGGCGATCAGGGCAAAGGCAAAGCCGGTCAGTCCCTGTACAAAACCAGCCACCATTGCCCCAAGAATAAATAATAGCCAGGTCATACAGATCAGGTCAGAAGCAAAGGCAGCAGTATTCTCAAGATTCAAACAAAAGCCAAGCTTCCATTTAGCTGGATTTATGCAAATGAAAGTTCAAATTCTCATAAAAGCATAAAAGCATAAAAGCATAAAAGCATAAAAGCATAAAAGCATAAAAGCTAAATAGGGGTATAGTAGTTTGGCCATGCATAAAACATGCATAAATCTCTACAAGAGTGCAACAATGGCTCCGTTCACTCTCCATGAACTCGCCTGATACTGACAGAGTGCAGTAAGAGGTGATGGACATGATGAAAAAAGTGATATTACTTTCTGTATTGGCTGTGTCATTAACCGGTTGTGTGGTTGATCCTTGGGATGATGATTATCGTGGAAACAGAGATCGTAATGGACATTATGATCGAGACCACAGAAATCATGACTGGAAAAATAAGGACCATAAAGATCATCGGGATTGGAAACGTGACCGAGATAACCGCGACTGGCGCCGTGATCGTTAATCACAGTCTTTAAATTTGACTGACTACAATGACAAAAAGGATTCCACTGAGGAATCCTTTTTTAATGGCTCTTCAAAACAATTTAAATCAAGAAATACTTTTTTGATAAAGCCCCGCACGAACTGTACCGGCTTTGGTATTTTTAATTAAACGCCATGAGGACGGTAATTTAAGTAATTGTAAATCACGATCTGCTTCTACATAAATATAGGCATTGTCCTTGATCAGAGGATCTGCCTTTAGCGCTAGTTCTTCCCATAAATCCAGGCTATATGGCGGATCTAGAAAAACCAGATCAAACTGTGCCTGAAGGGTAGACAAAGCTTGCTGCGCCGTAGCCACTTTTAATTGTGCACGTGCTTTGGTGACTTTTAAAAGTTCCAGATTTTGGGTCAGAAATTGTGCCTGAGTACGATCCGGCTCAATCATCACCACTGATGCAGCACCACGCGATAATGCCTCAAACGCCAATGCCCCAGAACCGGCACAAATATCCAACACCTGGGCATTTTGTACATCCCACATCAGCCAATTAAACAGTGTTTCCCGAACACGGTCAGGCGTCGGGCGCAAACCCTCAATGCTGGCAAAAGGCAGTTGGCGGCGTTTCCAGTCACCACCAATAATTCGAAGCTGGTTTTTCATCTTTAATCTCGCTCTACCGGTGTCGGAGCAGGTGTTGCTGCGGGAGATACAGCCGTATTTGCAGAAGTCGGAGCAGCATTGTCGGGCTGGTCACTGGCTGGAACGGCACTAGATGCTGCATCCTGACTTAACATGCCTGCACCACTTGGTAATTCAGCTGGCTTGATTCCGGCTGTCATCAGACCACCACTTAATTGGTGGCCTTGTGGGCGTACCGGATTTTTATCTTTATGCAGTAACCAGTAATCAAAAATTGGACGGGCCAGAGCCGTTGCGGCACTACCACCGCGACCATTTTCCAGAATAACTGCAATCGCAATTTCAGGATTTTCAGCAGGCGCAAAACCGACAAACAGACCATGATCCAGCTGACGATCGGTCAATAAGGATTCATTATAGCGCTTGCCCTGAGCAATACTTTTCACCTGTGCCGTACCGGTTTTTCCGGCAATAGAATATTGTAAGCCGCTTTTAATGCCTCGGCCTGTACCGGATTGAATTACGTCCACCATTGCATCACGCATCTTGATCCAGTCTTCTTCCTGACCATTAAAATCGATCTTGCCATGGGTGCCATTATGCACCTTGAATGGTTTGGCACCGCGACTTTCACGCAGCACATGGGGAATGACTTTATTGCCATGATTGGCAGTAATGGCTGTGGCCATAGCCAGCTGTAATGGCGTTGAAGTAAAAGCACCCTGACCAATACTGACAGAAATGGTTTCACCACGTGACCATTTGGCCTTGCGGGTACGCATTTTCCATTCCGGGTTTGGATACAGTCCTGAGCTTTCACTTGGTAAGTCCACGCCGGTTTTTTCACCAAAGCCAAACTGACGCATCCAGGTATTCATTTTTTCAATGCCCATGCGGTAGGACATGACATAGAAATAGGTATCACAGGAGACGACCTGCGCCTTATGCATATTCACTGCACCATGCCCGGATTTTTTATGGTCACGGAAACGGTGACTGTCTCCCGGCAGGCTGAAATAACCCGGATCAGAAATAGTGGTATCCCAGTCCACCAAACCATGATGCAGACCACCGAGTGCAAACATTGGTTTAATAGTAGAGCCAGGCGGATAAACCCCTTGCACGGCACGGTTATATAAAGGTTGATCAAGGTTATCACGCAGGAACGAATAATCTTTGGTGCTGATCCCGGTCACAAACAGGTTAGGGTTAAAACTTGGACTGGAGACCAGCGCCAGAATTTCCCCGGTTTTGGGATTCATCGCCACAATCGCGCCACGACGCCCGGCCAGTTGCTCCGAAGCGACTACCTGCAAGCCGTAATCCAGTGACAGGAACAGATCATTACCACGTACCGGATCTTTACGGCCCAAATGACGCAGCACATTACCAAAGGCATCTGCTTCTACCGATTCATTTCCCGGCACACCATGTAAAAGTTCTTCATAGGATTTTTCCACACCGATTTTTCCGATCAGGTTGGTTCCAGCATAGAGATCCTTATCAATTGATTTCAGTTCTTTGTCATTAATCCGACCGACATAACCAATCACATGTGCGAACAGGTCACCATGCGGATAGTAGCGGGTCATCTGGGTTTCAATATTCACGCCCGGAAATTGATATTTCACTTCACTGAAACGGGCAATATCATTTTCATTCAGGTTGAGCTTGATTGAAACCCGTTCGGTTTTACGTGCTGTTTTAATCCGGGTTTGAAAGCGTTCAAGATCTTCTTCGGTCAATTCCAGAATCGGTTTCAGGCGTTCGAGCGTTTGATCGATATCCTGTACGTCAGCACGACTTAAAGTGGCAGTAAATACTGGATAGTTATCGGCCAGCAACACGCCGTTACGGTCATAAATATAACCACGCGCTGGCGGCAAAGGTTGTAGACGAATCCGGTTCTCATCAGAAGCTGTAGTAAAGCTTTCAAAGTTGAACAGTTGCAAATAGGCATAGCGGCTGACCAGCAGCAGCATAAAGAAAATGACAATACCCATGGAAATCAAGACTCGACTGCGATAGATGCGCTTTTCTTGTTGTGCATTTTTTAAAGGAAAGTGCTGCTTCATACGCGATCGACTTAAGACCTGAGAGTGGTAGAAAAGAATCAAAGTGGAGTATTCTAACGCAACTGCACTTGATTTGATAATGAAAAACTGCCCTTGCAATCAGTTCCTTTAAGCTTTGACTTTGCAGACATTAAAATTGTAAAGTGCTGTATATAAGAGTTGTGATAATTCTGCTAGAGTAAAATCTAATAAAAATAGGACTATACCAAAAACTATAATTAAGGAAGATGGTGAAGGAATGAACAAGGTTTACCCTTTGTTAGCGTTTGCATTGTGGGCGAACGGGGCTTATGCACATGATCAGATTAATAATACTGCAACCAAAATAGAGCCTGCTCAGGCAAAAGCCTTTAATGTGGGTGTTGGTTTTACCCAGAAATTACTGCATTTAAATACCGAATGGGTGAACCCTTATGGGATTGCTTATGTGAAAGGTGGTGTTTTTCTGGATGATGATCGTACGATTGGCGGTCAGGCAGGCTTTCGTTATCCTGCACATCTCACCGGCAAAGACAAAAATGGTTATTATGTCGGGGTTTATGCCGGTCATATCGACAGCAAACAGGTTGATGGCGAGTATAAAGGCCGTTTAGGTGCTGGCGTTGATTTGGCCTATGTTTTGCTTAGTTCAGAACGGATCAGCAGTTTTAGTATCGGGATCGGTGCCGGAGAGAAACTCGAAGACCGAAATGGTCGTGCTGTGGCTGAAACAGAACCCCGGCTACAATTTTCCTATACTTTAAGTATCGGTTTATAGACAAAATATTCGACCTTATTAATATGTGTATTCTGTGAACAAAAAATTAAATATGGAAGTTATGCATGCTTGAGTACGTCAACGAGTTGTGGCAAACCTTTGTAAACCGCCCGGATTTTTGGGCCGTGCTCAGCATTATTCCAGTGACTGCATTTGTAACCTGGGCTCACGTCTGGATGGCGCTGAAAATGGTCTTTTATCCGATCAATTTTTGGGGTTTTCATCTCGGACCTTTACCTGTGGGCTGGCAAGGGATTGTGCCACGCAAAGCTGGACGTATTTCAGGTATTATTACCGATAACACACTGTCAAAATTGGGCTCCATTCGCGAATTTTTACAGGCGATGGATCCGGATGATATGGCACGGATCATTGGCGAGCAGGTCGGTTTCGAACTGGAACATCTGATTGATGAAGTCATGATGGATCGTAATGCGGTGCTTTGGGAAAACCTACCTTTTGCCATCAAACGCAGGATTTATGCACAAGCGCAAAAACAAATGCCGGCAATTTTGCGTGAATTAGTGACTGAGCTGACCATGAACGTCGAGTCACTTGTGGATATGCGTGAAATGGTGGTCAGCCAGATGGAAGGTGACCGTCGCTTGATGGTGCGGATGTTCCTGAAAGTGGGTCAAAAAGAGATTAACTTTATCTGGCATATCAGTGCCCTCATCGGGATGTTCTTTGGGATTTTCCAGATGATTGTCTGGTTTGTAGTGCCGTGGCACTGGACTGTACCGTTCTGGGCTGCGATCTGGGGCTTTTTGACCAACTGGATCGCGATCTGGATGGTATTCAACCCACTCTATCCACACCCAGTAAAGTACCCGCAATTCTTTGCCCGTACCACAAATCGCAAGTTTCCGTGGATTAAGCCGGTGATTCCTCGTATCGGCACCTATAACATACAAGGCGCATTTATGAAACGTCAGGATGAAGTCTCTGACGTCTTCGCAAGTGTAGTCACAGAAGACCTGATTACGTTAAAATCGATCATGACCGAGATGATGTATGGCGGCAGAAAAGACAAAACCCGCCGCATTATCAAACGTCATATTAATGAAATTATGGAAACACCCCTGGTTCGGACCTCTTTACAGCTGTCTTTAGGACCAAAAGAGTATGCAAAACTCAAGACGGACTTGATCGATCGCTCGATTGAAATTACGATGGTACCTGTATGCGACCCAGCATTTAATGCGAGCCGTGCACAGAAAATCTATCAAATGTTTAGAGACCGCATACGTGAGTTGACTCCGAAGGAGTTTCAGAATCTTTTACGTCCTGCATTTCAGGAAGATGAATGGATTCTGATTTTATTGGGTGGGGTAACCGGTTTTGTCGCGGGTTTAATCCATTTGTTTGTGGCTTTCTTATAATGAGATGTCGGGGGACACAATCGGGTGATTGTGGTCGTGGCGTCATACATATTGTTTAAATGAGGATGTTTATATATGCGCATTATCTTACTCGGACCACCTGGAGCAGGTAAAGGTACACAAGCTCAGTTGATCTGTAAGCGCTACAATATCCCACAAATTTCAACCGGTGATATGCTCCGTGCTGCAATTCGTGAAGGAACTGAATTAGGTCTACAAGCTAAAAGTGTCATGGACAATGGCGGTTTGGTTTCTGATGAGTTGATCATTGGTCTAGTAAAAGAGCGTATTGCGCAACCTGACTGTGTAAATGGCTGCATTTTTGATGGTTTTCCGCGTACCATTCCTCAAGCAGAAGCTTTGGAAAATGAAGGCATCACTATTGATCACGTGATTGAAATTGATGTACCAGATGAAGAGATCGTACAACGTCTTTCTGGCCGTCGTCAGCACCCGGCATCTGGCCGTGTCTATCACATCGTTTACAACCCGCCAAAAGTGGAAGGTAAAGATGATGAAACGGGTGAAGATCTGGTTCAGCGTCCTGATGACCAGGAAGCAACCATTCGCAAGCGTCTAGGTTCTTACCACACTGAAACCGAGCAACTGGTTGGTTTCTATCAAGGCCGTGCAGCGTCTGGTGAAAATGCACCAACTTATGACAAGCTAAACGGTTTACGTCCAATCGATGAAGTTCAGACTGATCTTTTCGCGATTCTGGATCAGGCAAAATAATCGGCTGACGATGATTTTGACAATCGGAGAGCCCTAAGTCATATTAGGGCTCTTTTTTATTGCGTATTTGAACAGGATACTTGTTGCTATGAAATTTGGCGTATTGGTGTTGATGGTAGTCTTTCTGGCAGTATTGGTAGGTCTGTTCTATTTCAGTTTTAAAATGCTCAACAAAGTACGTCAGGAAGAACGTGCTGAAAATGCAGCAAAGCGACCTGAGCGCCAGCTCCATCCAAAATTACAAGCCGAACTTGAACAGCGCAAGCAGCAGGAAAAGGCTGAACAAGATCAGGATAAATAATCCATAATAGTTCAGCTCAGCTAAGAATTTGGTTTGAACGAAAAGCACTCTTCTCATAGTCGATAAAAAGGTGACACATTGGTCACCTATTTTTTATCCCAGCTTGATCACGCCGTTCTATTCAGCAAGCTCAATATTTTTCACTGCAATTTGGCGGGCTGCACCAAATTCAAACCGATCCGGCCAGTTACACACATCGGATACTACACATTCATGACATTTCGGTTTGCGCGCAATACACGTATAACGACCGTGTAAAATCAGCCAGTGATGTGAATCAATGATAAATTCCTTGGGAATGACTTTGACCAGACGGTGTTCAACTTCCAACACATTTTTGCCAACCGCTAGTCCGGTACGGTTACCTACCCGGAAAATATGGGTATCAACCGCCATGGTCGGCTGACCAAAGGCCGTATTCAGTACCACATTCGCCGTTTTACGACCTACACCCGGCAGGGCTTCTAAGTCTGCACGATTGTCCGGTACGATGCTGTTGTGCTTCTGAATCAGCATCTCGCAGGCTTTAATCACGTTGACCGCTTTCGAGTTATATAAACCAATGGTCTTGATATATTCCTTCAAGCCGTCCACACCTAGCGCATAAATGGCTTCCGGTGTATTGGCGACTGGAAAGAGTTTGTCTGTGGCTTTGTTGACGCTGACATCGGTAGCTTGAGCAGAGAGCGTGACCGCGACCAGTAATTCAAAGGGATTGGAATAATTCAGCTCAGTTTTTGGGTTAGGCCGCTGTTCACGCAGGCGTTCAAAAAAGGTCTGAATCTGCTTTTTGGTCATGTTTTTAACGGGCTTGGCCTTTGCTGTGGTCATGTTCTATCCCTGTAAAGCCTGTAATTGCTGTGTCAGTTCTTCCAGTTGGGTGCGTTTTCGGGCATCTTCACGAACCGAAAGCTGTTTTTCCAGTTTTTTAATTTGGGTACGTAGTTTTGCCAGTTCAATCGTGGTCTTGGAATCGAAAGCTACAGGTGCATTCTCTGGCTTGCTCGCGACTTCAATCACAGGAAGTTGCTCATTTAAAGCAGAGAAACGGGCAAACAGGGCAGTATCAATTTCTGCACGGACCACAGGTCCCTTACGATCGGTACGCCGTTTTTCTTCACGCTGGATGTGCGCATAGTAACGCTGACGCAGATCATCCTGTTCCGCAAGACGCTGTGCTTCAGTCGGCAAGGGTTGTTGATCTTCAACCAAATCGATGCAGTCTACCGGACAGGGGGGAATACATAACTCACAGCCCGTACATAGATCGGTCAGAATGGTGTGCATCAGTTTACCGGAACCAATAATTGCATCGACCGGGCAGGCGCTAATGCATTTGGTACAGCCAATACATTCATCTTCACGAATTACGGCTTTGATGCGCTGAGGACGACCATCGGCTTGAACTGGCCAGACACTTTCTTCAGCTTGAAGTTTAGGACGATTTAATAATGCAGCCAAAGCATCGGCAACAGGCTGTCCGCCCGGCACACATTTATTGGCATTTTCCCCCTCAGTAATCGACTGGGCATAAGGTAAACATCCGTCACGGTGACCGCAGAGTCCACATTGGGTTTGAGGGAGTAAAGCGTCAATCGATTGGACCAGAGAAATGGGCGAATTCATGTATAACCAGCGTTACTCATGGCAAGCATGAGAGAGTAAGTGAAACAAAATATGTCGATTCATCAATTTTAACATATTTTTAAACTCCTAAGTCGTGCGCAATTAAGGGTCAACTTGTGCCTTATTATTAGGCATAAATCTGAATGTAAGCCTTGATTCGATTGGCATTTCCTGACATAGAAAAAATTTTCATAATCAATATAAATATTTGTTATCAAATTAATTTTAAAGTATTTTCAAAAAAAGTATTGTAGATTAGTTACAAAAGATATTTAATATTTTGCGCCAAAATTTAACATTGATTGTAAATTTGACCAATTTTGATCCATTTTCTGCTGAGGATTAAGCGTTGAAATACAACACACTTAATGAGTTCCTAGATTACGTAAAATCACGTGATGCACATCAACCAGAATTTCTTCAAGCTGTAGAAGAAGTGATGACCAGTTTGTGGCCGTTCATTGAAAAGAACCCACAATACGCAGCACATGGTTTACTAGAACGTCTAGTTGAGCCAGAACGTGCGATCCAGTTCCGAGTTTCTTGGGTAGATGACCAAGGTCAGACTCAAGTAAACCGTGCGTTCCGCGTACAGTACAACTCAGCGATCGGTCCATTTAAAGGTGGTATGCGTTTCCACCCTTCAGTGAATCTTTCAATCCTAAAATTCTTAGGCTTTGAGCAAACATTTAAAAATGCTTTAACCACACTTCCTATGGGTGGCGGTAAAGGCGGTTCTGATTTTGACCCTAAAGGCAAATCAGAAGGCGAAATCATGCGTTTCTGCCAGGCTTTAATGATCGAGCTGTATCGTCACCTTGGTGCGAACACAGATATCCCTGCAGGTGATATTGGAGTAGGCGGTCGTGAAGTGGGCTACATGGCCGGCATGATGAAAAAATTAAGTAACGATACGGCATGTGTATTCACTGGTAAAGGTTTAACTTTCGGTGGTTCATTGGCACGTCCGGAAGCAACGGGTTACGGTACTGTGTATTTCGCTGAGGAAATGCTCAAGTCTCGTGGCGAAAGCTTCAAAGATAAAGTCGTTGCGATTTCAGGTTCTGGTAACGTTGCGCAATATGCTGCTGAAAAAGCAATGTACCTCGGTGCGAAAGTGGTTTCACTTTCTGACTCTGCCGGTACAGTTCACGTTAAAGACGGTTTCACTGAGGCGCTTCTTGCTGAAGTCATGGAACTTAAAAATGTAAAACGTGGCCGTATTTCAGAATTCGCGTCTAAACATGGTTTCGAATATCTTGAAGGACAACGTCCTTGGGGTATCAAGTGTGATATCGCATTGCCATGTGCGACTCAAAACGAACTGGATGCAGACGACGCTGCTCAGCTTCTTGCAAACGGTGTAATCTGTGTGGCTGAAGGTGCGAACATGCCTTCTACGCTTGAAGCGGTTGAGAAATTCGTTGAAGCGAAAATTCTTTATGCGCCAGGTAAAGCATCAAATGCAGGTGGTGTGGCAACTTCTGGTCTGGAAATGTCTCAAAACGCATTGCGTTTAGGCTGGACTTTCGAAGAAGTTGATGAGCGTTTGCACGCAATCATGAAAGAAATTCACCGTAACTGTGTGAAATTCGGTACTAAAGAAGACGGTACTGTGAACTATGTTGACGGTGCAAACATTGCGGGCTTCGTAAAAGTTGCTGATGCAATGCTTGCTCAAGGCGTATTCTAAGTTTGACTTAGTCTAAGCTGAAAAAACCGGGGCTGTTGCCCCGGTTTTTTTATATCTGGTATTTTTAGCCTTAAAGAGCACCCTTAACTAATTCACGCTCAACCGCCATATCAAAAATATAGGCATATTTCGATTGATCAGCTGCCGGATGCTTAATTTCAAAACGTTTGACCCGAATAATCTGCCGTTCATTTGGTGAATGCCGAAAACCTTCAATCTGATCATAGAATAAAGTCCAGTCCTTATCGACCTGAGTTTTCAGGCCATTCTGATCATATTTCACTTCTTTGACTTGCAAGCAGCTTTGTTGGGATACGCCGGTACATTGTTTGGTATCGGGGGAAATTTCCAGAAAAATTGTTTCAGCCTGTCCTTGGTATTTGGTTTCCGGAGTCATTTTCCCGATAAATTCATAGGTTTGACCATTTGCGGCCATCAACGTCAGGGTCGGCTTGTCAGGATCTGTGGTATTAAGCGTAAAAGGAATGTCACGCTTCTGTAAAAGTTGGCTGACAAAACGTTCCTGCTCCATCAATGCTGCATCACAGGCCATTTCAGTGCCTATAACTTCGCTGGTGGTGATGATATTGTTTTTGACTGACCAGGTCGTCCCGAGTCCATTACAGCCCGTCACGGCGCTCAGCCGGCCTTGAGCGTTGAAACTCAGTACAACGGGTCGTTCTAGTCCACGATTCAGTTCCCAGTAATAGGCTGGAAGAATCTGATCTGCATTTTTTTGTTGGATGGTGGCCACCGCAAGATCTCCAGCTCGTTGAATATAACTGGACTGACAGCCTGCAAAAGTTAAAGGCAATAATGCCAGCACAATAAATTTTAATTTCATGGACTTATAATGAAGTATATAAAGTTCAAACAATAATAATGGATGTATTGCAAAAAAATATGGATACATTTCGCAGCTTTGAGTTGCAAAATGTATCCATCATTAAGATTTTAGCGCTGAAGCAAGATTAATCGAAGCGGTAAATATCCATACCGAGTGAACCCATGGTGAAACTGCTATGTACCAGACTAAAACGCTGACCTGTGCCCATCGCAAAGAAAATCGGAGCAAAATGTTCCAGCGTTGGATGATTCCGTGCCATATGCGGAATATTGGACCAGTCCAGGACCGCGTCATAATCGCTATGCGTCAGTTTATGCACCACAAAATTACGGAAGTCTGAGGCCCATTCGGGTACATCAGCAGCCGATCCATCCCAAGACAGTTCACGTAAATTATGGGTAATACTGCCCGAACCAATCAGAAGGATTTGCTGTTCACGTAAAGGTGCAAGACTTTGACCAATCTGATAAATCTCATCCGCGCTCATCGACATGGGTAAGGAAATTTCTACCACGGGAATGTTGGCATCTGGATACATATGTAGCAGCGGCATCCATACACCATGATCACGCGGACGAGTACTGTTGGCATGTGCAGAAAAGCCGGCATTGGCCAGCAAGCCTAAGACTTTCTCGGCCAATTCAGGATTTCCCGGTGCAGGGTAGCGTAATTGATAAAGTTCAGGCGGGAAACCACGAAAATCATGCCAAGTTTCTGGGCGAATTGCGCTACTGACTTCCAACGCATCACTTTCCCAATGCGCAGACATCACAATAATCGCTTCCGGGCGTGGCAGATTTTCGCTCAAACGATGCAAGGCAGGACCCACTTGCTCAGGATTCAGCGCCAGCATAGGAGAGCCATGAGAAATAAATAAGCCGGGCAACGTTTGTAAGTTCATAAGTCAAACCACATCTGGAAGATGCCTCAATAATGCATGAAAAATAGAGATAAGAGCAGAAGAGATTATTCAACAAAACGTTGCATATAAAGAACGCTTCAGCAAAATCATTAGCCTGCTCGGTGATAAGGATGGTTGTTATTGATGCTCATGGCACGATAAAGCTGCTCGATCAGCATCACACGTACCAGAGGATGCGGCAGAGTTAACTTGGAAAGTGACCAGTGCCATGCAGCAGCTTTACGCACGGCTTCTGAGTGACCATCCGGTCCACCAATTGCAAGTGCTACATCATTGCCTTCCAGCATCCAGCCTTTCATGGTTTCAGCCAGTTTCTCGGTACTGAATTCGCGTCCGCCCACTTCTAGTGCAATCAGGGTTTCATTATGCTTGAGCGCATTTAAAATGCTGTCGCCCTCAATATTGCGGTATTTCAGAATATCCGCTTCAGAATCATTTTTCCCGCGCTTGGCCATCGGCAGTTCAATAATCTGGGTCTGTACAAAAGGCTGAATACGTTTGAAATAATCTTCAAAACCAGTCAGCACCCACGCTGGCATTTTTTGACCAATGGTCAGGATACGGATTTTCATACAGACAGATCAATAATTGGATACCTCATTATAACGATCAAACAACATGAAGTTGAGCAGGGAAACAAATTGAAATTGAAATGAGAGATTTAGTGTTGCTTTAATGTCCTTAGTTCAAGTATCCGCTTGATAAAGGAATGGAATAATAATAAATGCGGAACAGTGTCATGATAAAAGGATGTTGTACTGTGCTGCTGTTACTGATAGGCCTCATGGGGCCTAGTCTCTGTGCAGCCAATTCGAGCAAAAATGCTCAGGTCTCTCATCTGGAATTATTTTTTAGCCAGATCATGAGTGTCGATGAATACCGAAATTATAAAAATCTAAAAGAGCTGAATCGGGTATCTGCCTGGATTAAAGGGCAGATGCAGCGCTTTGGCATTCCATGCCAGTTTCAGGTTTATGTGGTCAATAACCTGAGCTACCGAAATGTCATCTGTAGTTTGGATACTCAAGCCAAAACCAAAATGGTAATGGGAGCACATTATGATGTTTTCAGTGCCCGAAACGGTGCTGATAATAATGCCTCAGGAGTAGCGGGTTTACTTGAAACCGCAAGATTACTGGCCCTGCAAAAAGCCAAGCTCAAACATGATGTCGAATTTGCTTTCTATACCCTTGAAGAGCCGCCTTTTTTCAAGACAGAACATATGGGCAGTTATATGCATGCCAAATCTTTAAAAAAGCAGAAGCAGAAAATTAAGGGCGTGGTGATTCTGGATTCGATTGGCTATTTTGATGAACATCAGGTGCAGAGCTATCCCGTCGGATTAAAATGGATTTATCCACGACATGGCGATTTCATTGCAGCCATTGGGCATTTAGCCTCAACTGGCCTGACTGGAGATTATTGTGATGCCATGCAGCGTTTTAACCGTCTGGAATGTCAACGCTTTGTCAGCCCAAGTTTTGCTCAGGATATGAATTTCTCGGGCTATCTGAATTATGCCAAATTCAACTATTCGACCATGCTGATTACCGATACTGCGAGTTATCGTAATCCTTATTACAATACCGAATTGGATACCCTCGACAAGCTTGATCTGAACAAGATGACTCATGTGATTGATGGATTGGTTACGATGGCACTACAGCCATAATTCAGTTGTTTTATTCAATAACTCAATAAAAAACCCTGCCGAAGCAGGGTTTTTTATACGAAACATCAAGTCTTAATGACGCGCTGCTTTCGCTTCTTCTTTGGTTTTCACAATTGGTGCTTTAACCAAGGCTTTTGGCAAAGAGGTCAGTGCCAGCGGTAAAATCTCATCAATCGATTTTACGGCTTTAATTTCTAGACCTTCTTTGACATTTTCTGGAATTTCCGCCAGGTCACGTACGTTTTCCTGCGGAATGAACACCAGTTTGATGCCACCACGATGGGCTGCAAGCAGTTTTTCTTTCAAGCCACCGATACGCAGCGCACGACCGCCCAGACTGGTTTCACCTGTCATCGCGATATCCGGACGAATCGGGATACCTGTGAAAGCAGACACCAATGCTGTAGTCAAAGCCAAACCTGCTGATGGACCATCTTTCGGTGTTGCACCCTCAGGTAGATGCACATGCACGTCGGTTTCTTCAAAGCGCGAGGCTTCGATGCCGAGTTCATCTGCACGGGTACGCACCACAGTCATTGCAGCAGTAATCGATTCTTTCATGACATCGCCAAGAGAACCGGTAGTAATGAACTTGCCTTTGCCTGGAACTGCTGCAACTTCAATAGTCAGTAATTCACCACCAACCGAAGTCCAAGCCAGACCATTTACACGGCCGATTTGCGCTTCTTCTTCCGCCATACCATAGTCAAATTTATGTGGACCCAAGTAATCTGGAAGATTTCCTGCTGTCACTTCAACCTGAAGATTTTTGGCTTTCTTGCTAACCGCCTCTTTCACCACCTTACGTGCAATTTTTGAAACTTCACGTTCAAGGTTACGTACACCGGCTTCACGCGTATAACGGCGCACGATGTCACGAATCGCTTCTTCATGCACGGTCAATTCTTTGGCACGTAGACCATTGTTCTTGATGGCTTTAGGAACAAGGTAGCGGTCCGCAATATTGACTTTCTCTTCTTCGGTATAACCCGGAAGACGAATCACTTCCATACGGTCCAGCAGCGCCTCAGGAATGTTCATGCTGTTCGCGGTACAGATAAACATTACTTCAGACAGGTCCAGATCAAGATCTAGATAGTGATCGCTGAACTTGTTGTTCTGTGATGGATCAAGTACCTCAAGCATCGCAGAAGCCGGATCGCCACGGTAGTCTTGCGCCATCTTGTCGATTTCATCGAGCAGGAACAACGGGTTTTTTACGCCCACTTTAGTCAATGACTGCACAATTTTACCTGGCATCGCACCGATATAGGTACGACGGTGACCGCGAATTTCAGCTTCGTCACGCACGCCGCCCAGCGCCATACGCACGAACTCACGACCAGTTGCCTTGGCAATCGATTCACCGAGTGAAGTTTTACCCACACCTGGAGGACCAACCAAGCATAGAATCGGACCACGCAATTTTTTCACACGAGACTGAACTGCCAGATATTCCACAATGCGATCTTTGACATCGTCCAGACCATAGTGGTCTGCATCCAGAATTTCCTGTGCTTTGTTCAGGTTAATGCTGACTTTGCTGGCTTTATTCCACGGTGTATCTAGAATCACTTCCAGATAGTTGCGTACCACAGCAGCTTCACTCGAAGCAGGCTGCATCGCTTTCAGCTTGCGGAACTCGTTTTCAGCTTTCTTGCGTACATGCTCAGGCAAATCTGCTTCAGCAAGACGTTTTTCAATTTCAGCGACATCATCTTCCGCGCCGCCGTTCATATCTGAAAGCTCGCGCTGAATGACTTTCATTTTTTCATTCAGGAAGTATTCGCGCTGGTTCTTTTCCATCTGACGTTTAACAGAGTCATGCAGGGTTTGCTCAATCTGTTGTTCTTCAGACTGTTGCAATAGATAAGTCATCAACTCAGTCAAATGTGCTTCGAATTCGTCATGTTCCAGGAATTTCTGTTTGACATCAATATTCAATGGAACACGGGTTGCGACGAAGAACAATAACTGTAATAGATCTTCAATTTTGTTGGCTGCGGTGATCAGTTCACGCGCATTACGAAGTTTCGCTTCTGCATATTGAGCGAAAAGCGCACGCAATTCCTGCAAGCGCACAGCTTGGGTATCTGCATCGACGCTCACCGTCATTGGGCTGAGTTCATGCTCTGCTGTCAGATACTCAGTTTCGTCAATGATGGTTTTCAGTTTGGCACGATGCAGGCCTTCAATCAGGACTTTAATACAGTTTTCATCATTTTCGTGATTCACAACTTGCACAATCTTCGCGACAGTACCGTATTGATATAAATTGTCGTGATCAATTTCTTCTGTAAGCGAATCTTTTTGCGCAACTACAAATACTAGATTGTCACTGTTACGAGCCACATCAACTGCATTGATCGATTTTTCACGACCGACAAACAGCGCAATTTGCATATGCGGATAAACCACCACATCACGCAGCGCCAAAAGGGGTAGTACACTTGGAACCTGAGGCTCTAAGGTTTCTTGATTCATAATAATTTCAGACATGAGCACTCCTAATGAGTGACAACGGTGTTGCCATGCTTTTAATAGTGATGGGTAATTTTAAAAATACAAGGGCAGTTAAGATTAAATTGTATGAAAAATGACTAATTATGTGATTTTAAAGTAGTTAGCAAGGGTAAAATTGCAAAATTAACGTTTGAACTTTATAAAAACTGTCGGGGTGATTAAAGCATCAAGGGGCTGATCCCATGTTTCACGTTTTAACGGCTGTGCCAGCAGTTGAAAGTCATGCGCCAGCCCCAGACGGAATGGACGCCCAGGTGCAGAAGCCAAGGTTCGATCATAAAAACCGCCGCCCATACCAATCCGTGTGCCCGAAGTATCACAGGCCAATAGTGGCATGAGCAATAAATCCAGTTTGGAAACATGTACACCACGGGTGCTCATGGGCTCTCGCATACCCAGCCGATGATGGGCAAAGCGCTTGTTATGGTATTGGTGCTGGGTGATCCGGATCCAGACCAGTTGCTGATTCATGTCGCAAATCGCTGGTAGATACACCTGTTTGCCCAGTTTAAAGCAGCGTTCAATAATCGCCTGGGTCTGAATCTCTCCAAAAGCATGCAAATACAGGCCAATACGTTGGGCATGAATAAATTCTGGACTGCGGATCAGACGGTTTAGAACTTTTTGTGCGGATTGCCTTTGCTCAAACTTAGAGAGATGACGACGCGTTTTACGAAGGTATCTTCTTAATTCCTGAATGGTCATAGGGCAAAAAGCATATGCAACAAAATTGTGCTCTAGTCTAAGTGGGAATTCTGGAAAAGTAAAAAATAATTATGAGCTGAAATTTTATATGATTCCATATCTGGTTATTTAAATTCGGCTAATTTTGCCAGCAGTCTCAAAGTTAAAAAACTAAAAAAGTATTTATATCACTAATTTTTTTAATATCTCGAAACGGTCAATTCATTTTCTTTGATTCACGATTTTCCAAGCAATCCATCGTTCAGTGACAAACTCTGGAAACGCATCAGTTTAAGCACTTTGAAACAGCTTTCGATCAATAAAAATACAATTCTAAAGTAGGTTTATTCTGTTTTTTGGTGAAAGATAGACAAGGGATCATATGACTATTCTCGACTGATATATGAAACACATTGTGCTTAGGCAGAGCGTGTAAGACCTAAATCAATGGAGATTGAACATGATGAATATTGCGAAGAACACCATCTGCCTTTGGTACGATGACGATGCCGAAGGTGCAGCACGATTTTATGCAGAAACCTTTCCAGACTCCTCAGTTGGCGCGATCAATCTTGCACCCGGAGATTATCCCTCCGGAAAAGAAGGCGATGTTATCACCGTTGAATTTACGGTGATGGGCGTTGCCTGCATTGGACTGAATGGTGGCCCTGACTTTCAACACAATGAAGCATTTTCATTTCAGGTGGCGACTGAAGACCAAGAAGAAACAGACCGTTACTGGAATGCCATTATTGGCAATGGTGGTCAGGAAAGTGAGTGTGGATGGTGTAAAGACAAGTGGGGCATTTCCTAGCAGATTACGCCAGTGGTCCTCATCAACGCCTGTAACAGTCTTGACCGCGCTGCGGCCAAGCGCGCATTTAATGCGATGATGACCATGAAAAAAATTGACATCTCCGTGATCGAAGCGGCATTTCATGGTTAAGCGCCAAAGATATTGTCTTTCATTCGAGTTGATATTGCTGTGTAGCGCAATTTCACTGCAATAGTTAAATCTTCTCCTTTCTTTTGATCAACTCAAATTATCCCTCAACTCTATAAGGATCCGTTACAAAAATTTCAGATCAATCCAACTTGATTTGAACCTAAATCCAATTTTTTCATGATGATTCAAGGAGAATGTGCCATGAATTTTCCTCAATTACTGTTTATGGCGGGATGGGTCGCCCTGTCTGCACCTGCCGCTTTAGCCGTTGAACCGGCCATGTCGGGCAAAGCTAGCTCAGGTGCAGCTTCCTCTGCCGCCGATAAGAAAGCCATTGCAAGTGCCATGACTGCCGCACCTAAAAAAGTAGCCGCTGCGGCCACGATTGTCGCTGTCGGTGCAGATGGCAAAATGCGTACCTTGCGCAAGGGCAATAATGGGTTTACCTGTATGCCTGATAATCCGACTACGCCAGGTCCAGACCCAATGTGTATGGATCAGGCCGCTCTAGAATGGGCAGAGGCCTGGATGGGACATAAACCGCCCACAGTCGGAAAAATAGGCTTTATGTATATGCTGGCAGGGGGCACGGATGCCAGTAATGTCGATCCCTATGCCAAGAAGCCTAGTGCGGGCAATCATTGGGTCAAAACGGGTCCCCATGTCATGATCGTCGGTGCTGAAGCTCGTTTCTATGATATGTATCCTAAGCATAAGCAACCGGATACCGCTTTGCCCTATGTCATGTGGTCTGGGACGCCTTATCAGCACTTAATGATCCCGGTGAAATAGTGAATACCGTAATGACGAATACACGCTGATTCAAACCTTTCAATTCAGGTATTTAATACACTCAATTTTTATGACTGTACTAAGCTACAAATAGAATAGTTCACTTAGAAGCTCATCAACAGATGGGCTTTTATATGAGCATTGCAAAAGTTGAGATGATGCAGATTATACAATATGAGTTGCGGAATAATTTTTGCACTGAATTGAAAACAGGCTGAACCAAAAACAACCATCCAATGAAATTCTTCCCAATTTATACATCTTAAATTTTGTTAATATATTGAAAATAAAATAAAAATTAAACTGGCATAAGTTCTGCATAACTGTATTCAAACTTGGATACAAGGTTGGATGCAGAATGCTTCATCAGAAAATGATCGGCTGGACAGTCCTAAAATGGCGCGATGCCGATCAGTCAAAACAGCTTCAACTGAATCATCTTGCTCAACGCACTACCCATGTTGAGGTGGGTGAACTTGTCTGGATTTCGGTTGCGACTACTGCACATCTTCGAGCAAAAATCGATGCATTTAAAAAAGCTGTATTTGCGGAAGGTATGCATCAAAGGCTACGACAGAGAGCAGTGAACATAGTCGATAGCGGGTTTATATGCAGCAGCTGAATCAGAAAAAAACGAAACAGATCCATTCAGCAGATTCAAAAAATAGAGAGAATAAAAGGGGATTCACATGTTTAAAACTGTACTGATTGCAAACCGGGGCGAAATTGCCGTTCGCGCCATTCGCACATTAAAAAAAATGGGTGTAACCAGTGTCGCCGTTTATTCAGAAACAGATCGTTATGCACAGCATGTGATTGATGCAGATATTGCAGTGTCCTTAGAAGGGACCAAACCAAGTGATACCTATTTAAGTATTGAAAAACTGATTGCTGCAGCCAAGAATACCGGGGCTGAAGCAATTTTCCCAGGTTATGGTTTTCTGTCAGAAAGTGCTGATTTTGCTCGTGCCTGCGAAGAAAATGGCATTGCTTTCATGGGACCCACAGCTGGGCAGATTTTAGAGTTTGGTTTAAAACATCGTGCCCGTGAACTTGCTGCAGCTGCCAATGTACCCATGACTCCCGGTACAGGGCTGCTAAATAGTCTGGACGAAGCTTTGGCAGAAGCTGAAAAAATTGGTTATCCAATTATGCTGAAAAGTACAGCAGGCGGTGGCGGAATTGGCTTGACCCGTTGTGATGATGCAGACGCACTTCAGGAGGCTTATGAAAGTGTAAAACGTCTGGGTGAGCAGTTCTTTAAAGATGCCGGAGTATTTCTGGAACGCTTTATCGATAAAGCCCGTCATGTCGAAGTTCAGATTTTTGGAGATGGACAGGGACAGGTGGTGGCTTTGGGCGAACGCGACTGCTCATTGCAGCGCCGTAATCAGAAAATCGTGGAAGAAACCCCAGCGGCTCATTTACATGATGCAACCCGTCAAAAACTGCATCAGGCGGCAGTTGAACTGGGTAAATCGGTGAAATATCGCAGTGCCGGTACGGTTGAGTTTATTTACGATGCAGCACGTGACGAGTTTTATTTCCTTGAAGTGAATACCCGTTTGCAGGTAGAGCATCCGGTGACTGAAATGGTGACCAGTTTAGACCTGATTGAATGCATGTTGAAAGTTGCAGCAGGTGATACTCTGGATTGGAAGCATCTAAGCAGTATTCAGCCTCAAGGTGCAGCGATTGAAGTACGCATCTATGCCGAAGATCCAGTTAAGAATTTCCAGCCGAGTCCAGGGATTTTGACCGATGTCTTTTTTCCGGAAAATGTCCGGGTTGATACCTGGGTGAGTACCGGAACTGAAATTTCCCAATACTTTGACCCGATGATTGCCAAGATTATTGTGCATGCTGAAGATCGTGATACTGCCATTCATACGCTTAAATCAGCTTTAGCTGAAACTCGCCTGAATGGTATTAGTACCAATCTGGATTATGTGCATACTGTTATTTCAGATCCACGTTTTGAACAGATGCAGATCTGGACACGCATGCTGGATGATTTCAAATATGTGCCGAATGTGATTGAGGTGATTCAGCCGGGTACACAAAGTTCGATTCAGGATTATCCGGGTCGTGTCGGGTATTGGGATATTGGTGTACCGCCTTCAGGCCCAATGGATGATTATGCCTTCCGGCTGGCCAATAAAATTGTCGGGAATGCCGAGGCAGCCGCCGGGTTCGAATTTACCCTGCAAGGTCCGACCCTCAAGTTTCATGCAAACAATATCATTGCTTTAACTGGCGCACCTTGTCCGGTAAGTCTGGATGATGAAGCAGTAAATTTCTGGCAGCCTATTCAGGTAAAAGCAGGACAAACCCTAAAAATCGGACAGGTGGAATCCGGCTGCCGGACCTACTTGGCCGTACGAAATGGTCTGAATGTACCGGAATACTTAGGTAGCCGTTCTACCTTTGCTTTAGGTAATTTTGGTGGACATGCAGGCCGAGTGTTACGGGCTGGTGACATGGTTAAGATGGTGAATCCTGAGCTGCCGGCCGATGGTCTACCTTTAGCGATTGCAGAACCTGAAGTTTTGGCAACAGATCTGATTCCAAGTTATGGCAAGGAATGGAAAATTGGTGTGCTCTATGGTCCGCATGGCGCTCCTGATTTCTTTAAAGCTGAATATATTGAGGAGTTTTTTGCATCAAGCTGGAAAGTGCATTTTAACTCGAACCGATTGGGTATCCGTTTAACCGGACCGACGCCAAGCTGGGCGCGTGAAAATGGCGGTGAAGCGGGTCTGCATCCATCCAATGTACATGACTGTGAATATGCCATTGGTGCAATCAACTTTACCGGTGATTTCCCCGTAATTCTTGCCAAAGATGGTCCGAGCCTGGGTGGCTTTGTCTGTCCGGTGACCATTGCCAAAGCTGAACTCTGGAAAATTGGTCAACTGAAAGCTGATGACACGATTAGCTTCTATCCAATTTCGGTAGAACAGGCCAATGCGCTGGAGCGGCAGCAAATTCAAACCCTCCAAAACTTTGCCAAGGCAGAGATGACCTACGAGGCTGAAATCGTGGCAGTTCAGGCAGAAAGTATCCTGGCATTGCGTGAAGCTACGCCAGATGCACCAAAAGCTGTATATCGTCAGGCAGGTGACAGTTATATCTTGCTGGAATACGGTGATAACGTACTGGATTTGGCTCTGCGCCTACGCGTACACCGATTGGTGCAACTG
This sequence comes from Acinetobacter idrijaensis, assembly GCA_000761495.1. Taxonomy (GTDB): domain Bacteria; phylum Pseudomonadota; class Gammaproteobacteria; order Pseudomonadales; family Moraxellaceae; genus Acinetobacter; species Acinetobacter idrijaensis. Next base: position 47,046 of record JQCU01000385.1, on the reverse strand, counting down.
ATCCGTGAAGCTGATCTTGACGGTATCCTGGAATTATCACCTGGTGTGCGATCCTTGCAGATTAAATATGATGGTCTGCAGTGTAGCCAGCAGCAACTGATTCACTTCCTGCTTGGTCTTGAAGAACAGATGGGCGATTTACGTGACATTAAAATTCCTTCAAGAATTATCCATTTGCCTATGGCCTTTGAGGACTCAGCGACTCTGGGTGCGGTTGAGCGTTATCAGGAAAGTGTCTGTGCCAAGGCCCCATGGCTACCGAATAATGTTGATTTTATTCAGCGAATTAATGGTCTAAACACTCGTCAGCAAGTTAAAGACATTATTTTTGATGCCAATTATCTGATTTTAGGGCTAGGTGATGTATATCTGACTGCACCTTGTGCAGTGCCCATTGATCCGCGCCACCGTTTACTGAGTTCCAAATATAATCCGGCCCGTACTTTTACCGCTGAAGGTACAGTCGGGATTGGTGGCATGTATATGTGTATTTATGGCATGGACTCACCGGGTGGCTATCAGTTGATTGGCCGTACCGTACCGATCTGGAATAAGTTTAAAAAGAACAAGCAGTTTGGCGATCAGCAATGGTTCTTACGCTTTTTTGACCAGATTAAATATTATGAGGTCACTGAGGCCGAACTGGATCAGTTCCGTGCTGATTTCGCCCATGGTCTGGCAGAAATCAAAATTGAGGAATGCGAGTTTGACTTTGCAGCATATCAGGATTTCCTTGCTGCAGAACAGGACAGCATTGCCACCTTTAAAGCGCAGCAGCAGGCTGCTTTTAGTGCCGAGGTAGAACGCTGGAAAGACGAGTTTGATGCACCTGTAGAAATAGAAGTGCTACAGGATGACACCGATTACAGCCAGTATGTCCCTCTCAACGCCTCTATGACCGGCAATATCTGGAAGATTTTTGTAGAAGCGGGGCAGATTGTGAAAAAAGGCGACACGGTGGCCATCATTGAAGCCATGAAAATGGAACTGCCGGTCTATGCTGACGATGATGGTATCGTTAAAGCGATTATCTGCCGTTCTGGTCAGACCGTGCATAGTGGTGAGCCACTGGTCTATATGCAGTAATGGAGTGAGCCATGACTATTGTTCGCAATCCAAGTACTAAAGCGACCGGAAAAAGCTCAGACAATCTGTCTGAGCTGGTTCTCCAGAAAATTAAAAATGATATTTTTGACTTTAAACTGATGCCGGGAGAGCGGTTTACCGAATCGGAAATTGCTGAAAGCTATGCCGTCAGCCGTACACCTATTCGGCAAGCTTTGTATCGTTTGCAGCAGGAAGGCTATGTGGACGTTCAGTTTAGAAGTGGCTGGAAGGTCCGGCCACTAAACTTTAAAGCCTATGAAGAGTTATATGATCTGCGAATTTTGCTGGAATGTTATGCAGTCGAACAACTGTGTCTAATGCCCAAAGACCAGTTGCAGGTTGCTCTGGCTGTTTTGATTCAAACCTGGTGTGTTCAACCAGAACAGTATGTCTATGATCTCAGGGAGCTATCTGCACAAGATGAAGCATTTCATTGTCATTTGGTATTTGCAGCCGGCAATGCAGAAATGGCGAAAATTCACAGTGAGATCAGCGAGAAAATTCGCATCATACGCCGTCTGGATTTTTCCAAAGATTATCGGATTGAGGCCACCTATGCCGAACATCAACAGATTTTAAGGGGATTACTTGCACAAGATGCAGCGTTCTGTCTCTCTATATTGGATGCCCATATCCGGCACAGCCGTAATGAGGTGAAAAAAATTACACTGGAAATGTTATCCTCTAGTCCTGCGTAAGTTAATCAGGATAAATTTATTTTATAGCAAGAAAAATATCAGACCTGACTTAAAATTGATAACCAATTCATAACCAGAAAAAACAAGAACCCGCTAGTGGCATCTCAAATTGTTTTTTAAAGTAAGTTGAGGATGATAATAACAAGAGATAAAAATGCTTCATCAGCCTATTCAACTTTTACTTACAGGTGCCGGCTGTGCACTTCTCCTAACCATGACTGGATGTACCATGCCTTCCAAGTCGCCAATCAATGACAGTTATGGTTCCCAGCCACATTTGCCCAAACCAAAATCAAGCTTGCTGCCTACGGTCAATATTGCGCCTGCCAAAGGCTGGCCTGCGGGCGAAATGCCTATACCCGCGACAGGTTTGAAACTTCAGGCATTTGCCAAAGGACTGCGACATCCGCGCTGGCTGTACGTATTGCCGAATGGTGATGTACTAGTGGCCGAAACCGATGCACCGCCTAAGCCCGATGACAGTAAAGGGATCAAAGGCAAAATCATGAAATGGGTGATGCAACGTGCAGGTTCATCTCATCCCAGTGCCAACCGCATCAGTCTACTTCGCGATAGCAATGGAGATGGGGTGGCTGAACAAAAAACCGTATTTTTACAGAATCTCAATTCTCCATTTGGCATGGCGCTAGTCGGTAATATGTTGTATGTGGCGAATACTGATGCCCTGATGCGTTTTCCTTATCAGAACGGTGCGACTCAAATTACAGCAACTGGTACCAAGATGCTGGATTTACCGGCAGGTCGTTTAAACCATCACTGGACCAAAAATGTTATTGCCAATCCTGCCGGAAGCAAACTCTATATCACGGTGGGTTCCAACAGTAATGTCGCTGAAAATGGCTTAGAGCAAGAGCAGGGCCGAGCACAGATCATGGAATTTGACATCACCAGTGCTCAAGCGCGACCTTTTGCCACCGGACTGCGTAATCCGAATGGCATGGATTGGCAACCTAAGAGCGGCACACTTTGGACAGTGGTGAATGAACGTGATGAGCTCGGTAATGATCTGGTTCCTGATTACCTGACCTCTGTCAAAGAAGGTGCTTTTTATGGCTGGCCCTATAGTTATTATGGCCAACATGTAGATACACGGGTCAAACCGCAAAAACCTGCCTTAGTTGCGCAAGCAATTCCACCGGATTATGCATTGGGCAATCATACAGCTTCATTGGGCTTGGCCTTCTATAGGGCAGACCTGATGCCTCAATATCGAAACGGTGCGCTGATTGGCCAGCATGGTTCATGGAACCGCAAACCGCATAGTGGCTATAAAGTGATTTTTGTTCCCTTTCAGAATGGGCAACCGATGGGCCCACCTCAAGATGTCTTGACTGGATTTTTAAGTGATCAGGGCGATGCATATGGGCGACCGGTCGGTGTGGCGGTAGATTCTTCAGGTGCCATTTTGGTTGCTGATGATGTCGGTGATGTGATTTGGCGAGTATCACCCTTGAGTACACTAGCTGCAGTAAGTAAATAAAGGTCTAGGGATTCAAGATTTTATTCAGATCTGAATCTATGGAAAGTAAAAGTTAAAGCAAAGACTGTTTCATTCAAACGTCAATATTTTGATTGAAAATATGCAAAGGTTAGCGGATTTAAAATAATTTTTAAGCTTCATTTAAGCTGGCTGAATTAGGCTTTCAGGATATTTTTACGCGGGATTACAGCATGTACAGAGATTCTGCTGATCCCATTAAAAATATCTAAATCTTAGTGCCAGTTTTAAGTGCCAATAAAAAATGGATATAAAAGTTAGAACGTTGCAAAAAAGAGGGTTTTAAGAATGAAATCAATTATTGCATTTATCTTTCCTTGGTCATTGTTTATGACCATTCATCGACCAGCCGAAGCGACAGTGTGCTTAATGCTTCAAATTTCGATTTTAGGATGGATTCCTGCTGCAATCTGGGCGATGCATACTTTATATCGGGACAAAATAGCCTAAAAATAGGAAAATAAGTTACTGAAAGAGTTTTTGATTTTGACGGAAGTAAAAGCTCTATATTTTTTATAGCGAAAGATTTTTTTTCATTCCAGATGATAAATACATCAATAAAATGAATCTAGAGGAATGTTCGAGAGAAAGACTACAAAATTAAAATAAGAGGAAATTCAGGAAAAATTCTAATTATATTTAGAAAAAGAAATTGAAGTACTCCGAAGATGCCGCTGCATGTGTCGTTACCCTGAACCCGATGAGTTCAAGGAGGATGCGACGTATACTTGCTGGGTTTCCCATACGGAGATGGGCATACACTCTAAATATACAGAACACACCCATAAGTGTTAGTATCGGCAGGGGAATAGACCCGCTGGCGAACACCTCAGAGTTAAGTTAATTATAAACAATAATCCCGGTGTGGCAACTCTATGCTGTTCATGAACTGTAAACAGTTCGGTCGAATGTCCGAAGTTTAAACAGAATTCGAGATTATTCAGTCAGTTCTTCAACTTCTTCTAAAATAGTTTGTAACAAACGCTCGCAATGCGCATATTGTTGCAGGGATCTGTTCATATTCAAGACCTCCTGCATCAGCTCAAGTGCTACCATAATAATCAGCTTACTCGGTTCCATGCGTGGTGCTTTACGGCGAAATTCATCATATTTGTTATTCAATAACTGTGCCGCACGTTCTAATTCTTCCTGCTTGTCAGGAGTAGAGGCCAAACGGAAACTATGCCCCAATACTCTGAGATCAATTGCAATTTGTTCACTCATGATGAGGCTTCCTCAGTCGCTTCAGTCGGATGGGCCAGTTGTTGAATTTCCTGTGCGTGATGATCCTGCGCAGTACCGAGAATCGCCAGACGTTGAATAATCGCTTCAACCTTGGCTTTGGCATTTTCATTTTTCTGGGTTAAACGTTCAGATTCCTGAGTCAGACGCTGAATTTCCTGTTGGGCATGACGCTGTTCAAGGATCATCTTTTCCTTAACCACACGCAGTTCATTCCGTTCAGCCAGAATTTCCTGAAAACGGTTTTTTAGATCGGTACAGCTTTTTTCCAGACGGCCATAACGGTCTGCCAGTGCAGTTGCATCATTATTGAGCAGTTGAAATTGGGCACGAGAATCCGTCAATTGTTCTGTCAGATTTTCATTTTCTTGTTGTTTTTGCGCAATCACGCTGTTCTTTTGTTCAATTTGCTGTTGATGTTGCATCATTGAAGAGTCTTGCTCTTCGCGCAAACTGGAATTTTCACTTTCAAGCCGTGCAAGTCGCGTTTTTAACACGCCGATCTGCACTTGTAGACGCTGTAATTCTTCTAACATATCGAGGTCGCACAGTGTTGCAAACAAAGGTAATATATAAGCAGTATAAAGATTGGATAAACGAATGCAAGACGATATTTCAGGTTGGACCGAATGGCACCGCAATTTTTCTTCAATTGAGGAAATTTCTAGCCCTAGCGAACTGCATGGTTTGCTAACAGGCATTGTTTGTGTCACCCAGGCGCCAAGCAGTGAAGAGTGGTTACAGATTTTAGAAACACTGGATGTACCTGAACTGGATGCCGAAGCATTAGAGTTGTTGACGGGCGAAGCTGAAGATGTGTTCCATGCATTGTCTGAAGATGAGCTGGATTATTTACCTTTGCTGCCTGATGATGAGCATGTACTTTCAGAACGCGTACAGGCTCTGGCGGACTGGTGTGCCGGCGTGGTCTTAGGTTTTGGACTGGCTTCAGGACATATCCGTCAGGATGAAGTTGAACTGATTGAACATTTACAAGATGTAGCCGCAGTTGAATTTGAAGACTCGGACGATGATGCCGAAGGTGAAGAAAGCTATCAGGAATTGTACGAATTTGTGCGTCTGATTCCTGTCAGCCTGTCTTTAGGGCGTAAAAAGGTCGAAGTTGAAGAAACACCACTCTTACAGCAATTTAGTCAAAAAAATCAGCCTAAAGTCGCTACTACAGAAGCGCAAAGTGTAGTCGAGATTTTCTCGCCTAAACGTCCAAGCTGATGAAATGCTGAGGTGAGTCATCACCTGCTTGAAATCAGGCATATATTTTGCTGTTTACAGTGAAATCTATAGTCTGATTTCAAGACTATATTCTAAATACAAGTATTGATCTATAAGAAAGAAGTAAGGTGTAATGAAGAAATTGACACAGGCAGTTTTTGAGGAACGTCGCGCAATCCTCGCAGGGGAAATCGGTTTACGCAGTATCGCTATTATCGCGACCAGTCCGGTAGCCATGCGTAACCGTGATGCAGATTATAAATACCGTGCAGACAGTAGTTTCTTCTATTTAACCGGATTCGCGGAACCTGAAGCTGTGGCTGTGATTGAAACCTTTGACACTGAAGAAGAAGGCTATAGCTACAGTTTGTTCTGTCGTGAACGCAACCGTGAAATGGAAATCTGGAATGGCTACCGTGCGGGTATTGATGGAGCTATTCAGGATTATGATGCAGATGAAGCCTATGCAATTGATCTGCTAGATGAAGAAATCTTAGAAAAGTTACAAAATAAAGATCAGTTATTTTATCGCATTGGACAGCATGCAGAGTTTGATGCGCGTGTCGCCAAATGGATTGCAACTGCAAGTGGTGAAAGCCGTCGTGGTACTTCTGCACCAGCGCAAGTAATTCAGCTGGATCGTATTGTCGATGAAATGCGTCTGCATAAAGATGCAAATGAAATTGAATTGATGCAGATTGCTTCCGATATTTCTGCTGATGCACATACGCAAGCGATGCTAGCAGTACGCCCGGGCATGATGGAATATGCACTGGAAGCCGAGCTGAATTATATCTTTGGCAAAAATGGCGGTGTTCCGGCCTACAACAGTATTGTCGGTGGCGGTGAGAATGCCTGCATCCTGCATTATGTAGAAAATGACAAAGAACTGAAAGATGGCGATTTGGTCCTGATTGATGCTGCGGCTGAATATCAGCTTTATGCTTCAGACATTACCCGTACCTTTCCAGTGAATGGTAAATTTAGCCCGGAACAGAAAGCTTTATATAATGTAGTGCTGGATGCTCAAATTGCTGCAATTAATGCTGTGCAAATTGGTAACTCGTATAAAGAACCACATAATGTTGCAGTGCGCATCCTAGTGCAAGGTTTGCTCGATCTTGGCTTGATGCAGGGGAATATTGACGACATTATAGAAAAAGAAGCTTTCCGCCAGTTCTACATGCATGGTACCGGACACTGGCTCGGTATGGATGTGCATGATGTCGGTGCTTATAAGGTGGACGGTGAATGGCGCTCGTATGAAGAGGGTATGGTCGTTACCGTTGAGCCGGGTCTTTATATCGCGCCTGATGATGAAACAGTAGATGCTAAATGGCGTGGAATTGGCATTAGGATTGAAGATGATGTGGTGGCCACTGCAAATGGCCCGCTAGTTTTAACCGCGAAAGTCGTCAAAACGGTAGAAGAGATTGAGGCATTAATGGCGAAAGCGTGCGCTGCTTAATTTGAGAAAAAATACAGCAAGCCGGTCGCAAGATCGGCTTTTTTTATGACATTTCTATGCCGTTTTAAACAAGAATTCCTAGCTATATCGAATCGATCAAAAAGTGACTTAGCTTACGTTTATCTCGAACAAGTCAAATAAAACTAACCTAAGTAAAATTTACAGCTTAAAAAGTGACACGAAGTCAACACAGAAAATCTGTTTTTAGCATCAAAGCTACATATTAAATGCGCTGAGATTCTCATACTTTCTCTGATCCTTAAATAAACTTAAATAACAGCAGGAGAACACTTATGAGATTAAATACGATTGACTGGATTGCTTATGCTTTAACAATCATTGGTGGCATCAATTGGGGTTTAATTGGTGCATTCGATTTTAATTTGGTCGCTGCGATCTTTGGTGATATGAGCGCCTTATCTCGAATTATTTATGTATTGGTTGGTTTGTCGGCATTGTACCTGATTTATACAGGAACGAAGTTGGGTAAAACAGTACACCATACAGATCATCATACCAATATTGTGCGTTAAGCTAATCCTCCTGCACGAGTTTCTTACAAGATAGGATAAGGTCTTTGAGTAGCTTGTCGAGAGGATAGAAATAGTGTGGAAGATGAAGAAACCTCGGTATATTTCCGGGGTTTTTTATATAGGTGTTTATAGGTTATTAATAGAATCATCCTCAGATCTACAACAACACTTAGCTAAAGATTAATGATTACTATCATACAAATAAGATTAGGTTGTACATGGTTGGATAAATTTTTTTTAAAATATCTGTTAGCTAAAAAATCGAGTTATATTTATAAAACTCTCTCAAAATAAGAAAATAATAGTGATTGAAAATGGGCCTTCTGCTCCTGACAGTGATTATCAGCTTATTTATAAATGGCTTGATTCACAATTTTATCATTCAGGATTTACCAGTAGCAATATGTATTCAAAATTGTGCGAAGCGAGTAGATCGAGTTATACCAATTTGACTAGGTTTGCGATCGAATCGTATAAGTGCCAAATGAAATTACAACATTCCGTTTTTTAATGCTGAGTTGATAAAAGTGAGTATAAATATTTTAGTTGCTGAATTAAAGACAACTCGGTTGGAGTTAAGAGCATATAAAGTTGGAGATGAATTTTTATTATTCCAAGAGTATTGTGGCGACGTTGAAGCATCAAAATACTTACAACGACAGGTGCATACAACAGTCGGTCAAACTCAGCAGATGTTGCAGAAATGGGCGTTAAGCTATTGGCAGCAACCGATTAAAGGATTTTCATGGGTGATTGCTGAGCGAAAAAGTCATCTGGCAATCGGGTTACTAACGATTATTCAACAGCAAAATAACAGCCTTGAAATTCATTTCGGACTTGGTCCTCGATTTCAGGGGCAGGGCTATATGCTTGAGGCGATGAAAGCGGTGATTCAGTATTTTAGACAATATCTTACATTTAAATCACTAGATACTTTCTGTGATGCAGAACATATACAGGCACACCAAGTGCTTTTAAAGACAGGGTTTGAAATCGTTGAACGGATCAATGCCTATACTGTATTGCCGAAGTTGGGGACTGAAAAGCGCGATGTCTTGGTTTTTCAATATAGGCTGGATCATCATGGAGAAAACTAAATAAAACGAATCATTATAAAAATTTAAAGCCTTGAGGTAAGATAAAACCAGTATACGTTTTATGTAATTCGCCATAGATGCGAATAAACAGATAAGGAAGTAAGCATGCAACAAGAAGTCATCATTGTCGGTGGTGGTATGGTCGGCTTAAGCCTCGCATTGATGTTGGCGAAAATCAATATTGCAGTCAAACTGTTGGAAGCCATTAAATACCCAAATTATGATGATGAAAATCTTGCGCCATATCATTCCAGTTTTGATGCGCGTAACAGTGCCTTGTCACGCCGTAGCGTGCAGATCTATCAGGAGCTTGGACTTTGGAATGCCTTGCAAGAACATGCTACCCCAATTCTGGAAGTGAATATTACCGAACAGGGCAGTTTTGGTAAGGCTCGACTGAAAGCCGAACAGGAAAAAGTCGAAAGCTTTGGTCAGGTCATTGAAAATGCCTGGCTCGGTCGTGTACTGCTGACCCAAGTCAAAAAAGAGCCATTGATTGAACTGATTGATGGTGTTCAAGTGACATCCCTTATCCAAGATACAGACTTTGCTTATATCGAAGCTCAGCGTGGTGAATCGTCACTAAAATTACAGTCCAAACTGGTTATTGCCGCCGATGGGCGGGATTCTTTCTGCCGTAAAGCCTTGGGTATTGGTGCGTCAGAACATGATTATGATCAGGTTGCGATTGTGACCACAGTACAAACTTCAAAGCCACATGCTCATGTGGGCTTTGAGCGTTTCAGCCATTTAGGGCCTTTGGCACTTTTACCACTACCGGGTGAGTATCGTCGTTCAGTGGTCTGGCCAGTGAAAAAAGGTACTGAAGGAGAATGGTTGGGGGATGAAAATGACCAGCATTTTCTGGATGCCTTACAGGAAACGTATGGTGATCGTGCCGGAAAATTCCAGAAAACCGGAAAACGGTTCAGTTTTCCATTGTCTCAAGTGTTAGCCGAAAAACAGGCTGTTGGCCGTGTCGTATTGATGGGCAATGCTGCCCATACGATTCATCCGGTCGCTGGTCAGGGTTTTAACCTGTGTATGCGTGATGCGCATGTATTGGTGCGTTACCTGAAAGAACAGCAGGTACAAGGCGCAGACTTGGGCGATGCTGGAATATTACAAGACTATGAAAAATCTCGTCTCAGTGACCAGCAGCGTGTGATCAAGTTCTGTGATTCAGTGGTACGTGGCTTTAGTAACCAGAATCCATTTTTAAAGCTGATGCGTAATACAGGTTTAATCGCTTTTGATACGATTCCTGGCATCAAGCCACTCGTTGCAAATTATGCCATGGGGTTAAAAGCATGAGCTTAAATCAAACTAACGAAATATTAGACGTCGTCATTATTGGTGGTGGGCTGGTTGGTGGACTTACAGCGCTTCTGTTAGCTCAAGGTGGTGTGCAGCCTACAGTTCTGGATGCAGCGCCAATTCTGGATGCAGATAAAACTTTGCGTGTGGCCAATCCGCGTGTTTTGGCTTTAAGTCAGGCAACCATTCACCTGTTAAAAACGGTGGGTGTCTGGGAAAATTTAGTACGCCAGCAGCCTTATACTGGTATGCAGGTGTGGAATAAAAATGGCTATGGTGAAATTAATTTTGGCCAGTCTTCAGAAAAAACACCATCGGTAGAGCAGGCTTTAGGCTCGATGGTGGAGCCCAGCATTCTGAATCTGGCCATTCAGCAAAAGATGCTGGAAAATGTTCAAGATTATAGAACACAAGTCAAAGTCAGCCGTGTTGAACGTGGCGTCGGTGTGTGGATTATTCATCTGGAAGATGGTACTCAGCTCAAAACCAAACTGGTCATTGGTGCAGATGGTGCAAACTCCTTTGTACGTGAGCAAGCTTTCATCGATATTGATGTACTGGACTATAAACAGGCAGGCATCAGTTGTGCGATTAAAACGATTCAGCCTCATCAGTACATGGCGCGTCAGATTTTTCTCGAAACTGGTCCTCTGGCTTTTTTACCTATGGCCAGCCTTAATCCGGAAGAGCAGGGACATTGGCAATCAATTGTCTGGACCTTGCCAGAGGATTATGCCGAAGAATATGCAGCGTTGTCAGATGCTGAATTTACTCAACTCTTGACTCGTGAAAGCCAGCATATGTTGGGTGGAGTCTTAGAGGCGACACCACGTGCCACTTTCCCCTTAAAAGCCCGTGCTGCCCAACAGTATATTCAAGACGGTTTAGCCCTGATTGGAGATGCTGCACATGTAATTCATCCTTTAGCTGGACAAGGGGTGAATATTGGCTGTCTGGATGCTGCCGTGCTCTGTGATGTTTTGCTACATGATCAGGCGCGTGGCGTATGGGCACACGAGCAGACCCTGAAACGCTATGAGCATTGCCGTAAGGGCCAGAATGATGCCATGATGCACAGCATGTCTGCGATTGGTTGGATGGAAACCACATTATACTTCCCGATGGTTTGGGCACGCAATTTCGGCCTGAAACAGGTAGAAAATCAGCCCATGTTGAAAGATGCATTTATGGCGCAAGCCAATGGTCTGGGTTTACTTAAAGACACACGCTACGCAGCTTAAGACAGAAATGTAAATTTTTTAAACAAACACCAATAAAGAGTAACGATTTTGTTTAAAAAAGATACGATTTTTTGATGTTTGGTACTAGGCGAAGGTCGAAGAGATTGCTAAATTTCACTTAATTCGATACCTGACTTGGAATACCAAGCGAGGGCCATTTTTGGGGAGATGCAAATGACAGACATGAATGATTATGATGACGACGTTGAAGATTCAATTGTTGACGATGATGAAGCAAAAGCCGCTGAAAAAGGCGCGGTCGATAGCACAGAGGTCGTCAGTGATACCGATCTTGTAGAAGCTGAAACTTTGACCGTCACTGCAAAGCTGAAAAAGCGTCAAGCACTTGAAGACGAGATTGCGGCTTTCCTTGCCAGTGGTGGTCGTATTGTTGAAGTGCCGGCAGATGAATCAGTAGCCAAAGAATAAGTTATTGATTAACTTGTTTCTTATAAAAAACACCACATTCAATGTGGTGTTTTTTTGCAAATCCAAACGTAATAGAAAATCTAAAGCAATTAGTCGTTTGCCGAAGTCAGTTCTAAAGCACGTTGATAAGCGACTTTCTTTTTGATTCCGGTTAAATCTGCCGCCAGTTGTGAAGCAGCTTTGACCGAAAGGTCCTGTAATAGGCGATTCAATAATTTATCCAGCTTTTCCTGATCCAGATCTTTTTCTTCGGTGGCACCGCCAATCACCAGAACAATTTCGCCTTTTTGCTGATTGTGATCATTGCTAATGAATTCCACCAATTCACCCAAGGTCATTTTCTTGATAGTTTCAAAAGTCTTGGTGATTTCTCGCGCAAAACCGACCGGGCGATCTGCTCCGAAAACGCTGGCCATATCTTTAACGGACTCCAGAATCCGGTGCGGTGCTTCATAGAAAATTAAAGTCTGGGTTTCATCTTTCAGTTTTTCCAGATTCAGCAGGCGCTGACTTTGTCTGGATGGCAGAAAACCTTCAAAGCTGAAGCGGTCACTCGGCAAGCCAACAGCACTTAAGGCAGCAATAGCCGCACAAGCACCAGGTACAGGAATTACGCGAATATTATGTGCTTGTGCAGCACGGACAAATTTAAAACCAGGGTCGCTAATCAAGGGAGTACCAGCATCACTGATCAGGGCCATATCTTCGCCATTCAGCAGGCGCTGGATCAGCTGATCAATCTTGTTGCTTTCATTATGCTCATGGCAAGCGGTCAGAGGTGTTTGAATATTAAAGTGTTTAAGCAATTGTGCTGAAGTTCGTGTATCCTCGGCAGCAATAAGACTCACCGACTTTAACACCTGAAGTGCACGATAACTAATATCATCTAAGTGCCCGATTGGAGTCGCAACAACAAATAACTGAGCACTCATAGGTTTCTCCATGTGGAATAAATTGAATAATAAAAAATGGAAGATGAAAAATAAAATATTGGGCTTGTGTTTAGTCAGCTCCATCAGCAGCGTACAAGCAGAAGTGCTGATCATTCTACCCGAATCCGGGCCTTTGGCGCGAGCTGCATCGAGTATCAAACAGGGTTTTCTCAGTGCTTATGCTACTTCCGGGCAGAAAGTTCCATTAAAATGGGTCAATTCCAATCAGAAAAATATCTCCCAGCTACTGAAACAGCATGTCAATAAAAAGACCAAAATGGTGGTGGGTCCATTGGCACGTAGCGATGTGGAACAACTACTCAAGAGCAAACCTAAAGTACGTACCCTCAGCCTGAATGATGTAGCAGGGTCATTACCCCAAGTCTGGCAATTCAGCCTGTCCAAAAAAGAAGATGCTGCTGCCTTAAAAACCTTATTGCACAAAGATGGAATTCAACAGCTGCTGATTTTACGCCAGCCGGGCAGTGAAGCTGAGCATGAACTGTTGCTGATGTCATTGTTCAGTCAGAGTGATCTGAAATTTAAGATCGTGAACAAGGCACCCATTTTTTTAATGCCGAAGCAGGGGCTGTTATTCCTCGGCAATGCAGAAGGGCTGGCTACTATACCGGAATTAAGCCGTAAACGGATGTATACCGTAGCCAATGCGATCAGCGAGCAGCACAAGCTGCCACAAGGGATCAAGTTCTGTGATGTTCCGGTACTTTATCTGGCTGACTGGCCGGATGTTCTACAGGCTTATGTCAAAGAGCCGGTGGATATGTCCTATCAGCGGCTGATTGCCTTCGGTGGAGATGCGTGGCAGATCACCCAGCAATACTTGTCGCAACCGCGTTCGCAGAATGTTGAATTTCAGGGCAGAACCGGCCGGATACAGATCACTGAACATGGCATTCAGCGCAGTCCACAATGTTTTCAGTACAGTGGCACAGGCGTCAAGCTATTATGAGCGAAAGAGCAATGCTGCGACAGCAATTAGGTGCATGGGCGGAGCAGCAAGCGGCCCAATTGATGCAAAACCATGGATTTCAGTTCCTGGCAGCCAATTATCACAGTCGCTATGGCGAGCTGGATCTGATTCTGGTGCGTGATCAGGAACTGGTCTTTGTGGAAGTCAAAGCACGTGCGCAAACCCGATATGCGCAAGCGATCGAGTCGATTTCCAGAGCAAAACAGGGAAAGATGCTCAAGACTGCGATGTGCTTTATTCAGAAAAATCCACAATTTGCACACTATTACTATCGTTTTGACGTGATTTGTTTTGATTTTAAACAGCAATTTGCAAAAACCATACAGCATGACTTTTCGCAATACCCTTATGATCTGGAATGGATTGAAAATGCTTTTACTTTTGATCAAGAGTTTATTAACCTTTGAACAAAATAAGGTCTAAAGATGCTTATATTTGCTTCAAGATCATTGTAAAGTTCAAGCAGAATTGACATGATCTGAGCATGAAACAGATGATTAGATTAAAAAAGACGTAATAAAATGAAGGAGTCTTGCTGAGTGGTTAAGCGTATTGCAATAACAATGCTGTGTGTCGCAAGTTTATCAGGTTGTGCCAGTTTTATTTCTAGCGGCACAGGTACGGCTCCTGTCGGAACTGAAAGTGGGGCGCGTACCTTGGGGCAGGTATTTATTGATTCCTCGATTGTCCGTACTGCAAAAATTAATCTTTATAAACTGGACTCGCGCTTTAAGCAGGCCCGGGTCAATATTGAAAGTTTTCATGGCAATGTCCTGCTGACCGGTCAGGTGCCAGATGCCCATCTGAAACAATTAGCCGAAGACAATGTCAAATCCATGAGTGATGTGAAGGCAGTCCATAATTTTATTACTGTCGGCAATCAGATCAGCTATAGCACTATCATGCAGGATACTGCGGTGACTGCAAATACCCGCGGTTTAATTATGAAGGCGCCTGTAGTTGCAGATAGTAAGGTGCATGTTCATACTGAAGATGGCGTATTGTATGTGATGGGACGTTTAAACAGTGCCGAGATTACTGACCTGAATCAGGTATTACAGCAGGTAGGCAATGTTACTAAAATCGTGACCCTGATCGATAATGTTGAACAATCCTCAAGTCTGGCCAGTCAGAATTTTGCTGCACCGGCATATGCACAGCCAGGTATTGAACAGACACCGGTTGCCATTGATCCAGATACGGTTGAACCGACCTATGAACCATAAGGTCGGCCAGTTTAAAACCCAGCTTTCACAGCGTATTCTGCAGTTTCAGCAACATTATCAAGATTTCCGGTTATACGATTTTGGCAGTTATGCTTTAAATCGTTTGACCCCGAAACAGGGTTATATGGTCGAAACCCAATTGGCCTATGGCCTGAAATCCCGGCAACGCTTTGACCTGTTTCGAAGTCAGCAGCCTTTGCCACATCGTCCCCTGATTGTGTTTGTGCATGGCGGTGCCTGGTTGCATGGCGATAAAAAGGATTACCAGTTTATCGGTGAGGCTTTTGCTAAAGAGGGCTATGACGTGGTGGTGATGAATTATCATCTGGCGCCACAGCATATTTTTCCGACCTATATTCATGATCTGCATTTATTGCTGAATCATTTGCAGCAGTCAGCTGGACAGTTGCAGATCTGTGCTGAAAATCTGGTCCTGATGGGGCATTCTGCCGGGGCATTCAATGTGATGTCTGCCTTGTATCATCCGCAATCTGCCAGCATTGATGATCACAATCAAATCCGGGCGATTATTGGTCTGGCGGGGCCTTATCATTTTGATTACAAAAATGATCCGATCTGTGCCGATGCATTTGATCAGGCGGTGCCTTATCAGCAGGTGATGCCTTATTATTTTGTTAAAAATAGCTCAATCCGGCATTATCTGTTTATTGCCGAAAAAGACAAGATTGTTGGGCATTTCAATAGCCAGGATTTGGACCGTGTACTGAAAGAGAAGGGCAATCATAGCCATCTGATTCAAATTCCGAAACTTGGTCATATTACGATTGTGGGTTCACTCTCCAGTTTGTTTAGCCGGTTTTTCCAGACCAAGGCACAGGTGCTTTGGGCGCTCGAGGATGCATTTAAATCCTGATACTAATATTTGGTTTAACTAAGCAATAGATAAAAAAGAATCCAGGGGAGAACATCCACTGGATTCTTTTTTAAGCCGTTGAGCTAAATCTTTCGAATGCAGATTTATAGCCAGGTCTTGGTATCATCTGCGACTACTGTACCTTGAGTCACATGCATGATCATGGCATGGGCAATACTGCCTTTAAACGGAATTTCAGGCAGCTGATCGAATTTAAAGAATTGCGCATCGCTAATTTCTTCTTCCTGCAGCTGTAGCTCACCACCAGCATATTCTGCCTTGAAGGCAATCATCAGGTTACTTGGGAAAGGCCAGGGCTGGCTGGCCAGATACTGGATATTTTTGAGATGCAGACCGACTTCTTCCAGCGTTTCACGACGTACTGCATCTTCTAGGGTTTCACCCACTTCAACGAAACCGGCAATCAGTCCATACATCTGGCTTTTGGTATTACGTGCATTTTTAGCCAGTAAAATCTCGTCTTTGCCTCGGGTAATGACGGTAATAACGCAAGGCTGTACCCGTGGATATTGCCGGTAGTTGCAGGATGGGCAGACCATGGCATATTCAACAGCATGCGCTTCAGTCGCTGTACCGCAATGACTACAGAACTTATGGTTACGACGCCATTCTAAAAGTTGTACTGCGCGGCTGGCCTGTTCGAATTGCTGGGTATTCCAGAACTGTAACAGCTGACGGATGGGAACTAGTTGCAAGCCTGCAGGAATCGGCTCATCGGGAAGAAGATCACGGGCAATCACCTGATCACCCGTGTGGAGTAGCAAATCACTTGCTAAGGCTTCAACCCGTGGAAGTTGAAAGTGTTGATCGACCAGCAGTTGCTGTTGTTGAAAAATATAAGCAAGTGATAATTTGGACATTAGGCAACTATTTTGAGTTTCTCACTACTGTCCAATGCTACCTGAAACATCGCCTGTAATACAGGCTGTTTGTTCTTTAAGTTATCAATCATCATGTCGGCACTGGCCAGGGTGTCTAAAGCACGATGAATTTCTTCCGGACTTAATGCAATCGACAGATCAATACGGTTCTTGATGAATTCTGCAGTGGTGGTGAACGCAGTACGAACATGTTCTGCATTCAGGAACAGCATCGCGCCGCCAATCTCGCAAAACTGTACAGGAACAGGTTCGAGGGCAGTCAAGTCATGATCTTGCAGGTAATTGCTGAGAATCTGGCTAGAAAGCTCGATCAGGGCCTTGGTTTCTGTGAGTAAAGCAGCGTGTGCTTCATCCAGACGGTCCAGAGAAATATTCATGTTGTTGACGCGCAGCTGCAAGCGGCTCGAAGTGTGATGACGTTCCAGTACGCCAATCGAGTTCATGGCAGACAGAATGACATTCATCAACTGCTGGGCAAAGCTGGCATCCTGCATAATCTCGGGCTGGCTCAGTGAAGCAGCCTGACGGGTCAGGTCATGATAGGCTTCATTCAGGTTCAACACCTTGAAGATATTGGCCAAACTATTCAGTTGAGCCTGTAATTCCTGAGTCTTTTCAGGCGTCATATTCTGATAGTTGAACTCGATGTCATTACGAATCTGTGCCATTTCCGTGGTCACCAACTCGCTGATGGTATGCATGGTTTCAAAGTCTGGGCCATACAGGTGGCGACTGAAGACCTGTAATTGCATATCGGTCAGTAGGTCATCGCCCACATTGAGCTGGCTACGGATAGATTGCGCAGTTTCATCTTCCTGACTGATACACAGGCTAAGAATATTAGCTAAATCTGACAACGAAGCCTTGAAGCTGTCTGCTGAGCTAAAATATTGTGCCATGTTGCGTTCAATGCTCACCAGTGTGCGTAGACGTGGTTCATTAATCAGCAGGTGCTCAATATTGTTCAACGCGACATAGACCAGATTCCAGTACTGCTTGCTGTCATGTTGTTCTGCAAGTCCTGCCAGATAAGCCCCCACCAGTTTGATGGCTTGCAAATCCAGTTCACTTTCTTCCTGATTGATCAGCTTGTTGAGTGACAGCTTATACAGGCGATGTACATATTGGGATTTTTCCAGACTTGGTGCCTGTGGCAACGAAAAATCAGGGGTGACGCAATCCAATAAACCTTCTACATGCTGGCCTTCAGTCGTCAGTGGCTTACCCAAAGCCAGTTCCAGACGGTTCAGGGTATCCAGCAAAAACTGTGGAATTTTCACTTCACGCAAACAGATAAATTCGATATAGCGTTTCAGCATAGTGGTGCCTTCACTCAAGGCGATCACTTCTTGAGTATTGACCTGCGCCGGATTCCCCATAATCTTGCGCATCAGTTCTGCTGAATATTGAGCGACTTTTGCCAGACTGGACATGTCGATGAGTGCCAGAACTTGGGCGCATTGTTCGAACTGATTTAATGCATCATCAATACCAAAAGGTAAAGTCTGGTCTTCTACCAAGGTGCTTACTGCTGATTCGACTAACTTGATCGAGTTATCAACCTCATTTTTTATTATCAGTAAAGCTGTTGGATCAAAATGTATAGAGGTTTGGTAAGACATGATCTGCACCTTTCCTGGAGTATTATCTATATATGAGCCCCACTTTAAACTACGGGGCCTCTTTGTATTTACTATAACTGAAGAACGATAGTTTTAAACCTAAAGTATCCCCGGAAATGTAGATTTTATTTCGCGAAAAGGCAAGCAGTTCCATGTTTTTCTTCGAATTGTTTGACCCAATTCTCATGTTCTTGCAGTTCCTGTTCTGACGGAAGAATTACCGGTAATTCAATTTCAACTCTGGCCATCCCTGAGCGGCTGTTCTGGTCTTCAGACTGAGACAGGGCATCGATATCAAAAGACACCTGTCCACCGGTCATCGCCAGATAAACATCGGACAGGATTTCCGCATCGAGCAAGGCACCGTGGAAAGTACGGTCACGTTGTGGAATCTCGTAACGGCGCACTAAGGCATCCAGCGAATTTTTCTGCCCGGGATGCTTGGACTTGGCCAGTGCCAAGGTATCGGTGACGTCACAGACTTCGGAGAGCGTTTTAAAACCTGCGCGTTTGAATTCCATATCCAGAAAGTTCATATCGAAGGTCGCGTTATGCGCAATAATTTCCGCGCCGTGTAAATAGTCAAACAGCACTTGAGAAATTTCTTCAAACAGCGGTTTGTCTTGCAGGAATTCGTCGGTGATCCCGTGGACATTGACAGAATCACCGACCGGTGTTTTCGGATTGATATAGATATGAATCGAGCTGCCGGTCAGTTTGCGGTTAATCATTTCTAGCGCGCCAACTTCAATAATCCGGTCACCATCCTGATAATAAAAACCGGTGGTTTCGGTATCCAGAATCAGTTGTCGTGGGCCATGCAGCTGTAGCTTTGCTGGTGTAATGACAATTTGCGGATGGAGCTCAGTCGAGGCAGATGATTCTGAAGATGAAGCATCTTCATTGCTGTCTGTTGCTAAAACTTCAGTCTGTAGAATTTCTTCAATAGTCACTTCGATGATTTCTTCCGGCAGATCTTCCAGTTCTTCTTCACTCTCGGCCAGATCAAGACCGAAAGGATCGTCTAGCAACCAGTCAGGTTCAGATTTTTTTTTATCTTCAGACATTGAAGGGCTTTGCTTGGATTTTTTCAGGGTTTCATCAGCACCCAGATTGGCCAGCTGATCGGCCATTTCATTGCCCGGATGCCCAGCATGACCTTTGACCCAGTGCCATTCGATGTCACGTCCCTGACAGACTTCATCGAGTTTTTGCCAAAGATCCGGATTTTTGACGTCTTTCCAGTTTTTCTTTTTCCAGCCGTGAATCCATTCGGTAATGCCTTGTTTGACATACTTGGAATCGGTATAGATCACCAGTTTGTCTTGCTTGTCACAGAACAGAATCCCTTCAATCGCAGCCGTCAGTTCCATACGGTTATTGGTAGTATGATCTTCACCGCCATAAATTTTGTGTTCTTGTTGGCCATTAACAATGTACGCACCCCAACCCCCTAAACCCGGGTTGCCGCGACAGGCGCCATCAACATAAAGTGTGATAGTGTGTGACATAGATGAAATCCGATCAAAATAGAACAAGCTGGAAGGCTTATTGTATAGCGCAAATGCAGTCGATCAATCTATATGTCCGGGATTTTTTAATTTCTTGTAACATTTAACGTGAAATCGCGGTAAATTATTGGCTTGAGTCTACGACATGCTTCACTACAATGGCATATCTAAAAAATAAATTTATATACGAGTTGTTTGGATTTCTTTATGTATAAACCAACCGCAATTTTGTGGCAGCCGACATTACCTACATTTTTAAAATATTCTGTACTGGGAACTGCGCTTGCTTCTCTAGGACTGACGGGCTGTTCATCTACACAAAGTGCGACCCAAACAGCATCAAGCAAGCAAGTTGGATCACAATATCTGGATGCCAGCAGTCTGGATGGACTGGAAGATTTACTCTCTGCAACGGATATGCGTGCAGTCGAAGGTGACCGTTTACAGATTCTGAAACATGGTGATGTCTGGAAACGCATGACCGTGGGTTTCAAGATGGACCTAAGTGTCTGGAATCCGCGGATTGATGCGCAGCGTGGCTGGTTTATTTCACGTCAGCCTTATCTGGATCGCTTAAGTGCGCGTGCATCACGTTATTTATATTACACAGTAAAAGAAGCAGAACGCCGTGGCATGCCGACCGAGTTGGCACTGTTACCGATTATTGAAAGTTCTTATGACCCGGCAGCGACCAGTAGTGCGGCGGCAGCAGGTTTATGGCAGTTTATTCCAAGTACCGGCCGCATTTATGGTCTAAAGCAGACTTCTTTATACGATGGTCGTCGTGATGTGGTGGAATCCACCCGTGCAGCCTATGAGTTTTTGGGCAGTCTGTATAACCAGTTTGGTTCCTGGGAATTGGCGCTTGCTTCTTATAATGCAGGCCCAGGACGTATTCAGCAGGCGATTAACCGTAACAAAGCTGCAGGTCTGCCTACCGATTATTGGTCATTGAAACTACCACAAGAAACCATGAGTTACGTGCCACGTTTCCTGGCGGTTGCACAAATTATTAAAAATCCCGGCAGCTATGGGGTGAGCTTGCCACCGATTGCCAACCGTCCGCATTTCCGTGAAGTGCCAGTGGGCATTGCCAGTTTAAATGAAATTGCAGCCATCACTGGTCTAAGCCGTGCAGAACTGTATCAATTAAACCCGGGTCATCGTGGTGATCATATTGATCCTGCAAGTCCGCGCCGTATTCTGATTCCAGCTGATTTAAGTCCTTCAGTCGATGAAAAGCTGAAAAAATTATCCGGTTCAGGTGGTTTATGGGCGAGTAACACGAACAGCTTGCCGCGAAATACGACGACAGTGGTGCCCACCAGAGCTGCACCGCCAGAATTAAATACCAAAACGATTACACCTTCTAAACAGACTCCGCCAGCGGTTGTTAGTAATCAGCCTGCAACGACTGTTGCCAAAACGACGACTCCGGCTAAAGCTGCAAGTACGCCACCTGTCGTCACAGCAGCGGTAAGTACCGCGACAACGGCAAATACTGTAACGCAGACTACGAAAAAGATTTCGACGCCTAAAGGCTCATCTGCCTTGGCCAGTTTTGCGGCACAAAGTGATTTGCCGATTCCAAGTGCGCCGCGTATTCCGGTAGCTGTAACACCTGCAGCGCCAGCGAAACAGATTCAGGTCGAACCACCGATTTCGGCAGCTGAGCGTCAGCAAGTTGAGCAGGCGGTCATCGCACAGGATATACAGAAAACTGTGGATGAAATTCTGCAGCCTGTCGCAACACCGGCAGAACAGGCCCAAGTGGTTGAAGAGCTGAAAGCATTGGCGCCGGCTGGCACAGAAATTGTTGATCCTTATGACGGCAAAATCAAGCTGACTGCCATTCAAACCAGCCTGTCTGTGGCTGAGCAGCAAGGCAAGGAACTCACCAAAGGCTTCTCTTATCCAAAAGAAGTTGCTGACAATACCACTGCGAACTCGGTTGAAGCCAAGCTAAATCAGGGCAAAAATTACGTCAAGACGGATTCTGAAGTGGTGGTGGTCGCTCCAAAAGGCAAACGCAGTACCTATAAGGTATTACCAGGTGATAATCTGGCAATGATTGCGGCCAAAAATGGCGTGAACTGGCGTGATGTAGCGAAATGGAACCAGATTGATCCAAATTCTCCGCTGTATGTGGGCACCACCATTTATCTGTATGATGCCAAACCGGTACAGGAAGCCAGCAAAGCCAAAGAAAAGCCGGAAACTTATGTCGTTCAGGCCAATGACTCTCTGACCAGTGTAGCGAATCAGTTTGGTTTTAGCGTGAAACAACTGGCTGATTTTAATGGACTGAGTACCAATAGCGGTCTGTTTGTTGGGCAAAAGCTGTCACTGAAAGAAACGGTTGCCTCTAAATCCAAAGCTGAAGAGATTAAAAAAGCTGAAACTGCCAAGGTTCAGACTAAATCCTATACAGTGAAACGCGGTGAGTATCTGAAACTGATTGCCGATCGTTACGGGCTTTCAAATACCGAACTGGCATCATTAACGTCGGGTCTGACTGCCGGTAGCAGTCTGATGGTGGGACAGAAAATCAATGTACCACTTCAGGAAGTTGAAGGGCTAACAACATCTAACCAGAAAACTGAACAGAAGTTTGAAAATGTTAAAGTCGATCAGACTGCAACTGAAAACTATCAAGTCAAACGCGGTGAAACACTGTATAGCATTGCCAGTCAAAGCAAGCTGAGTGTCTCTGAATTGGCTGCACTGAATGGGTTGTCTGCCAATAGTGGTTTACGTATAGGTCAGACCATCAAGATTCCAGCCGGCAGTCAGATCCCTGAAACCTACACGGTTCAATCGGGTGATACGTTGACTGGCATTGCCGCAAGATACAATCTGTCAATGGACCAGGTGGCGAGCCTGAATGGCATGTCACGTAATGCCGGTTTGCGTGTGGGACAACGCCTGAAACTGAGTGGTGACGTGACAGAGCCGGTATCTGAAGTGGTTGTGGAAACTGCGGCCAAAAATACAAAATCGGATTCGCATGTGGTGAAATCAGGAGAAACCTTGAGCTCTATTGCGCGTCAGTATCATTTACAACTGCAATATCTGGCAGATTTAAACGGTCTGAATACCAATAGCTCAGTACGTATTGGCCAGCGTTTAAAAATTGAGGGTGACTTTCCGGCAGATAGAAAAGTTGAAGACGTGAGAGTGGCAGCTAAGCCCATAGCTTCTAAGGCAACTGAATCCTATACGGTAAAATCAGGTGAATCGCTGAATGCAATTGCCAGCCGTTTAGGCATAAGCGTGACCGACCTGGCTCAGTTAAATAATCTGAGTCCACGCGCAGGATTGCGTGTCAGTCAAACGATCCAGATTCCAAAACTGGTGACGGATTATAAAGTCAAACGCGGTGATACCTTAATCGGTCTGGCCTCACGTTATGGTCTGAACAGCAATGAACTGGCGGAAATGAATGATCTCAAACCGAATACACAATTGCGTATTGGTGATGTGATTAAAGTGCCGAATTAATGAATGGATCATGAGATTCGCGCATTTATTTAAAACTTTCAGGTTGATCTGGCTAGCCCCGCTGCTCGTGAGTAGCAGTTGGGCAGCCCTTATTACCACCCCATATATCGCGCTATATAACCAGCCGAAATATGCCCAGGCCAAATCCCTGCCTTATGCCAATCCGCAAGCACCGAAAGGCGGTACGCTGATTCTGGCAGCTGATGGCAGTTTCGATAATTTAAACAGCATGAATGGCAAGGGCAATGTCACTGAAGGGGGCAACTATATTTTTGACAGTTTGCTGTCCAAGTCACTGGATGAGCCCGGTGTGTACTATCCCTTGCTGGCGGAAAAAGTCAGTTTTGACCCCAAGAAAACTGCCTTTATTATTTTTCATTTAAATCCCAAAGCACGGTTTAGCAATGGCCAGCCGGTGACTGCACAAGATGTCAAATACAGTTTTGAGTTGTTTCAGACCCAGTCCAATTTTGGCCTGCAAATGTATCTAGCTGATTTAAACCGGCTGGAAGTCCTGTCACCTTTACAGGTCAAAATGCATTTTAAATCCGGACATAATCCGGAAATGGCGATGATTGTCGCGCAGATGCCCATTTATTCTAAACAGGAATGGCAAAAACGTAATTTTAAAGAATTGACGCTGAAACCGATGCTGGGTTCAGGGCCTTATGTCATTGAACACATAGATGCTGGACGTAGTATTAGCTACAAACGCAATCCCCGATACTGGGGCAAAGACTTGATGGTCAATCGCGGGCGTTATAATTTTGACCGGATCAAGTATCGTTATTATCGTAGTCCTGAAATCAAGTTTGAAGCTTTCAAGTCGGGCCAATTTACCTTGCATGAGGAAAAACAGGTCAACCGCTGGGTGAAAGACTACCAGTTTCCCGCCGTTCGGCAAGGACAGGTGCAGCGTTACCGCTTTCAGCATCACAACCCGATTCCGACCCAGAGTCTGATATTCAATACCCGCCGTCAGCCTTTTGCCGATATCCGTTTCCGCCAAGCCTTGAGTTTTGCCTATGACTTTGAATGGCTGAATAAAGCCATGTTCTATGGTGAATATCAGCGCCTGAACAGCTTTTTTTCCAATAGCGAGCTTGCATCTCATGGACGGCCAGGCATTCAAGAACTGCACATTTTAAAACCCCATTTAAAGCAGCTTGATCCGGTTCAACGTCAGGCTGTACTGCAGGACTGGAAATATCCTCAGTCAGATGCCTCCGGTTTTAACCGGAACAATCTGTTAAAAGCCCGTCAATTGCTATTAAAGGCAGGCTATCGTTATCAACAGGGGAAGTTGGTCAATGCTGCGGGTCAACCGGTACAGATTGAGTTCCTGTTGCATCAGGCGGAGCAACAGCGTGATCTGATGCCATATCTACGTCATTTAAAACGCTTGGGCATTCAGGCCAGCATTCGTATGGTAGAAACCGCGCAATATTATGAACGGCTGCGGAATTATCAGTTTGATATGATGGTTGATACCATGCCGCAATCCCTGACACCGGGGCAGGAGCAGAAACAGTTCTGGGGCAGTCAGGCCGCCACGCAGTCAGGTAATTATAATTATGCCGGTATTCGAAATCCGGCCATTGATGGAGTCATTCAGCAGGTGACTCAGGCTCAAAACCGTGAACAGCTGGTGAACAGTACCCGAGCATTAGACCGTTTACTGCGGGCAGGCTATTATCATATTCTGACTTATGGTACGGGTGAATACTGGTATGCTTACTGGAATATGTATCAGCAGCCGCAACGAAAACCTAAACTCTCCGCCGGGATTGATTACTGGTGGGTCGATGCAGAAAAGGCCAGACATGTGGCTGATTATTTCAAACAGCATTAAGCTCCAAGCCTATCAGGGAGTGCCATGAGCACTTATATTCTCAAACGTCTGTTGCTGATGATTCCAACCTTGCTGATCATTTTGCTGATCAATTTCATGGTGATCCAGCTGGCACCCGGTGGTCCGGTGGAGCAGGCGATTTATCAGGCGCAACAGGTCAATGGTTTGACGCATACCGGATTGCAGTATCAGGGAAAGCAAGGCCTCACACCGGAGATGCTTGAGCAGATTAATATCCAGTACGGCTTTGACCAGCCGGTGCATATTCGATTTTGGGAAATGCTAACGCGTTATGCGCAGTTTGATCTGGGGCAGAGTTTTTTCAAAGACAAACCTGTGACTGAACTCATCTGGGAAAAATTGCCAGTATCGCTTTCTTTAGGCCTGTGGAGTACCTTGCTGATTTATCTGGTCTCCATTCCTTTAGGGATTAGAAAAGCCCGAAAACATGGCAGTCTGTTTGATCAGACTACCTCTCTAGTGTTGGCAGTAGGCTATGCCATTCCAGCCTTTATTTTTGCCATTTTACTCATCGTATTTTTTGCTGGTGGGTCTTATCTGCACTGGTTTCCCTTGCAGGGAATTCGCTCTGAAAATTTTGCTGAACTCTCATTCTTTGCGAAAATTCAGGATTATTTCTGGCATATGGTCTTGCCGCTGTTGGCCATGGTGCTTGGCGGATTTGCCAGTTTGACCTATCTTGTGAAATTTTCCTTTGTGGAAGAGCTGAGCAAACAATATGTCCTGGCTGCGCGGGCCAAAGGTTTAACTGAACATGCAGTGCTGTATTGGCATGTATTCCGGAATGCCATTTTAGTGCTTATCGCAGGTTTGCCCGAAGTTCTGATCGGGGTGTTTTTCGTGGGCAACCTGTTTATCGAGATTATTTTTAATCTGGATGGGTTAGGCGTCTTAGGTTTTGAGGCGATTATTCAGCGTGACTATCCGGTGATTTTTGGTACTTTGTTTATTTTCACCTTGCTCGGTCTGATACTGCGTTTACTCAGCGATTTGCTCTATCAACTGATTGATCCAAGAATTCATTTCAGTTCACGTCGAGGATCACAATAATGTCTTCCTTGATGCAAGTACGCTGGCAACGTTTTAAGCAGCATACGCTGGGCTTTAGCTGCTTCATTATTTTCAGTGCTATTTTCATCATTTCCTTGGGTGCAGAACTGATTGCTAACGATAAACCCTTGCTGGTGAAATATGATCATGCTTTTTATCTGCCCATCTTGAAATCCTACCCGGAAACCACGTTTGGTGGAGTATTTGAGACAGAAGCAGAATATAAAGATCCTGCCGTACAGCAACTGATTGCAGAAAAAGGCTGGGCGATCTGGCCCATCATTCCGTTTTCCTATCAAATGCCAAATTTTGAACTGGCTGAACCGGTGCCTTCGCCCCCGAGTGTGCAAAACTGGCTGGGAACAGATGACCAGGGCCGTGATATTCTGGCACGGATTCTATATGGCTTAAGGATTTCATTACTGTTTGGTTTTGCACTGACTTTATTGTCTGCGGCGCTGGGAATTTTAGCAGGGGCTATTCAGGGTTATTATGGTGGATGGATTGACCTGATCGGGCAACGCATACTCGAAGTCTGGAGCGGTTTGCCGATGCTGTTTATGGTGATGGTACTGGTCAGTCTGTTTACCCCGAGTATTTACTGGCTATTTCTGATCATGCTGTTATTTGGCTGGACCACACTGGTGAGTATGGTGCGCGCTGAGTTTTTGCGCGCCAGAAATCTGGAATACGTCTGGGCAGCAAGAAGTATCGGGGCCGGGGATGGACGGATCATGTTTAAACATATTCTCCCCAATGTGATAGGTTCTAGCCTGTCACAGTTACCTTTTATGCTAACCGCCAATATTACTGCACTAACAGCGCTGGATTTTTTAGGGTATGGTTTGCCACCTGATTCGGCATCCCTAGGGGAACTCTTGCTTCAGGCCAAAAACAACTTAAATGCGCCGTGGCTAGCATTGTCGGGATTCTTTAGTTTGGCCATTGTACTGAGTTTGCTGATCTATATGGGAGAAGCAGTACGGGATGCTTTTGATCCAAGAAACTAAATCACAAAAATCTTTAACCATGAAAAAATAAGCAGATAAAATTGTGTAAATTTGACAAGACTGATTGTCAATTGTTCTGGCTTACGTTATAAACGAGTACAAAATAAAAGTAACGTATCAGGACAGATCATGACTCAATTGGCCCATTCCATTCAAATTCGCAATACCACTTTCAAAAATCGCATCATCAAAGGTGCCATGAGTGAAGCACTGGCCAATGATGCCGGCCAACCCAATCAGGCGCATTTCAAGTTGTATGAAGCATGGGCCGAAGGTGGCTTGGGTTGTGCTATTACGGGTAATGTCATGGTGGATTATCGTGCCAAGAATGAACCGGGCGTCGTAGTGGTAGAAACAGAACGTGATCTGGCGCAGCTCAAAGTCTGGGCCGACGTAGGCAAACAGCATGGCATGGTACAACTGGTCCAGTTGTCGCATCCGGGCCGCCAGTGTCCCAAGGGCCTGAATCAAGAAACGGTTGCACCGTCCGCAGTCCCATTTAGTCCGGCTTTGGCAATGAGCTTTGGAACCCCGCGGGAACTGCGTGAAGATGAAATCCTGGATATTATCCAGCGCTTTGCCACTTCGGCTGCCATTTGTGAAAAAGCAGGATTTGAGGGGGTGCAGTTGCATGGGGCACATGGTTATCTGATTAGCCAGTTTCTGTCACCGCTGACCAATAAGCGTCAGGATCAATGGGGTGGTAGTATTGAGAATCGTACCCGTTTCTTGCTGCAAACCTATCAGGCTGTTCGTGCTGCGACTTCGGAAAATTTTATTATTTCAGTCAAGCTGAATTCAGCTGATTTCCAGCGTGGCGGTATTAGCGAAGAAGATGTCATTTATGTCTTTAAGGCGATGGACGCTGCAGGCATTGATATCATTGAAGTGTCAGGTGGTAGCTATGAAGCACCTGCGATGGCCGGCGTGAAAGCAGACAAGCGCAAGGCCTCGACCATTGCTCGTGAAGCCTATTTCCTCGATTTTGCCGAAAAAATCCGTCAGGAAGTGAAGTGCCATATCATGGTCACTGGTGGATTCCGAACTGTTGAAGGCATGAATGCCGCGCTTGACAGTGGTGCTTGTGATTTTGTCGGGATTGCACGTCCCTTTGCGGTAGAACCTGACTTGGGCAATCGTCTGGTTGCAGGGCATGATGTACGTTATGCGGTTGAGAAAATTAAAACCGGTATTCCAATGGTCGACAAAATGGCGATTATGGAAATCATCTGGTATGCCGCGCAGTTTAAAGAAATTGCCAAAGGCAAGCAGCCTAATCCAAAGCTGTCACCACTAAAGGTCTTTTTGCAGTATCTGAAAGGCAATGTCAAAGCGGTGATCAAGGGACAATTAAACTCGCGAA
This sequence comes from Acinetobacter idrijaensis, assembly GCA_000761495.1. Lineage (GTDB taxonomy): Bacteria > Pseudomonadota > Gammaproteobacteria > Pseudomonadales > Moraxellaceae > Acinetobacter > Acinetobacter idrijaensis. The sequence goes on along the minus strand of JQCU01000385.1, from coordinate 18,307 downwards.
AATCGGCTTAATCTTTATTAAAAAACCGGACACTGCAAATGTCCGGTTTTTTAATTTCTGGCACTTAGGGGTGCTTTAGGAATAATGCATCGCCTGGGTCTGAAAAGGAAATAATAACTGGCTTAACTGACGAGTCGCCCATAAACCAATTTCAGTATGATGCATATGCGGTGCAGTATAAGGAATCAGTAAATCAATTTTCTGTTCAGCACCCTCACAGCGCATGAAGCGGCTTTTTAACTGATTTAAGCGCTGCTGGTCCATACGGCTCATTGCAGGTTCAATTTTTGCTTGTGATGGGGCTGCACTACGTGAGGACAGGCGAGTTGCCAAGCCTGCACCCTGAATCCAGTCTTTAATAATCTGTTTTTCGGTCGCATTAAAGACCCCAAACATTTTACCTTCCGGATGATCGATCATTTTCCAGAAGCGACTTTGTTCTACTGGCGCATCTTTCACGATCCAGCCTTTGTCAATCATCACCTGCAAAAATTCGCTAATCTGGGCAGGATCGGATAACCAATCATTGATGGTCTTGCCACTAAACTGACATTTCTGATTATGAATATATTGACCAATCAGCGCTTTATTCTGGAAAACTTTTAAAGCCATCTGCCCAATATCCAGTTCCTTGATGATTTGGGAAGAACTTCTACCAAGGTCATTCAGGACATAGCCTTTTTTAATCAGTTCCAGATAAGTTTCTGGGTTTTCTGCATGATTAAAATGCTGGATAAATGCTTGCAGGGATTTCTGCGCATGACCATTGTGAGCATTATCAATAGTAATGTGCACATTAAAATAATGCGGATCGATACCCAGTTCAGCCAGTTCATAATTGGTGATTAACAGATGTAGCGGTAACTGTTCATAGCCGAGATTAAAGCCAATGACCAAAGGTAAATATTTGGCTGGGGCATAAGCTAGTGCTAGCTGTACGGCAGCCTGTTCGTAGTAACTGTCATCCAAATGCTCGGCGTAACTGTTCAGCTCATAATGACTCAACAGGTCCTGATACATGGTGACATGATTGGCACGCGGATGCCCTAAACCAAGCTCTTCGAGATAGATGTAAATCAAATCTTTTAGCTCGGGCTGATTACAGTTTGGCACGGTCGAATATAACCAGGCACCATCGACCAGTTTGACCGGTGCAACTTTCGCCAGGAATTCGAAAGCATGAGAAACCGTTGGAAAATATTCCCGAGGCTGCTGCTGTTTACGGCGATTGACATAGGCCTGGAAAGTGGAACAGATTTGATGATGTTGTTCTAAAAGATGCTGTTCAACCTGTGCGGGCTGATCTAACCATCCGAGAGTATCAATATTTAAATTTTTAATCAGATCGCTCAAATAAGATTCAGCTTTTTCAGTTTTGGTATATGTCGAAATTTCAGTATCTTGAAAAAAGTCGACCCAATCCTTAAAGCTTTTAATTTGATAATTATGATTTTTATTTGGCGATAAAGGTAAACTTAGCTCTGTGCTGACGAACATAATCTGATCCTTGCAGATTTCTCTTGATTTACCTTAACGTGCCCTCTAAAAGCAGGGTGTTGAATTTTTGTTCTAATTTATTGGTGTATTGCTTTAAGTGAAAATGAACGGATATTTCTATGCATAGAAATGTTAAAACAATACAAATTGTAAAATTAAGAATGGGATGGCAGCCGAAAGAGTGAGGGAGTAATTTGAACAAATGATAAAAACTGGGTTTAAAGATTCGAGAAATAAAATTTGCAAGATAAAAAAGCCCGAGTCGCAATGCTCGGGCTTTTTGTTGAGATGTTGCCATCTCGAATATGGCGTCCCTACGGGGATTCGAACCCCGGTTACCGCCGTGAAAGGGCGATGTCCTAGGCCTCTAGACGATAGGGACTTAATAAAATGTACTTCTGAAAATTGGCGTCCCTACGGGGATTCGAACCCCGGTTACCGCCGTGAAAGGGCGATGTCCTAGGCCTCTAGACGATAGGGACTTAATAAAATGTACTTCTGAAAATTGGCGTCCCTACGGGGATTCGAACCCCGGTTACCGCCGTGAAAGGGCGATGTCCTAGGCCTCTAGACGATAGGGACTTAATAAAATGTACTTCTGAAAATTGGCGTCCCTACGGGGATTCGAACCCCGGTTACCGCCGTGAAAGGGCGATGTCCTAGGCCTCTAGACGATAGGGACGTTTCAGAGGTGGGCGTATAATAGGGTGAAAACAGGGGGGTGTCAAACGCATTTCCATAAAAAAAATGATTTTCTGGGTTGAGTGCATAAATTTAAAACAATCTAGAGAAAATACTGGAAAATTACATGGTTTAAGCTGGATTTTTAAGCAATTCCAGAATTGCTTCTACCACCTGCGGATGGAGTAAATAGCCAGTAATATCATGCGGGCGGTGAATATGGGTACGAATGCCGTGGTTAATAATTGCGGGTTGAAACTGAAATGGCGGTTGTGTAAGAGGAAAGGCGGTAAGAAAATCATCAGTTGAATAAAAATTTATCCAGTCGCCTGTAATTGCTGCAGGTCGTACAACGGGTTGCGGTAAATGTGACTGGATCACCTGAAAGGCTAATGGCGATCCTAAAGTAATAAAACGCTGTACATTCAGTTCAGGATGCTGAATAAGATAATTATAGGCAATCACACTGCCCAGAGAATGAGCAATTACAATACAAGGTTTGCGACCATTCAATTGCCGGGCAATCCGCTCATGAACTTCTTTCATGAAAGCAGGATTGTCGAGATACAGATAGGTTTCAATCAGAAATTTCTGAAGCAGGCTCCGATGCAGACTGGGAAAATAATTCAGCAATAATACAAAGTCTCGCAGTGCAACATTTTTGCTTAGCGTGGTAATAAATTTGAATTTCTGTTTGAAATCCATCGTGTCATTCAAATGAAGCTGGGGAAGATCGGAAATCACGGGCTTGCGCCAGCCAGGACGTGGAACGGGTGCAGGAAGCTGAGGATGGACAGGTTGACGGAAACGAAAGCTGGGCCATTGCTGGGGCATTAAGGTGCCAGCATTCAGGATGTTGCGAACGTTATAGTGTGAAAGTAAGTCTCCATAAAATGGAATGTGAATGTGACGTCGTAAATAACTGAATCTGGCATCATGACGGTGTTTGCGAATGCCTTTTTGAAGTATATGCAGCCAGCGCTGGCGAATCGATGCAGCACTGTGATGTTGCTGGTTCATTCCATGAATAAAAATAACTTTCATCGATACCTCACGGAGGTCGATCTATATATTCACAATATAGAGAAAATTGCGGCAAGCCAAGCTGCACTTTTTGTGGCGTTAATGTGTAAATTATCTTTGATAAAACAATCATTAACAGACATCCGTATATTTATAAAAAAGGCAGAAAAAGCAGTAAATTGGTAGGTCTGGATGAAAGATTTTACTGAATAGAAGAGGAATATGAATGGAACGGTAAAAGTTGAATTTAGAGTTTGACGTGAGTCTTATAGCAATTCCAGTAGCGCTTTAATGACGTCTGGATGCTGAATATAACCATCAATATCATGCGGATGATAGATGGAAGTATGAATCTCTTGATTAATAACCGCCGGCTGAAACTGGAAGGGTGGTTCTGATAATGGAAAGGCGGTCAGAAAGTCATCGCTACAATAGAAATTTATCCAATCGCCTGAAATTGCAGCAGGCCGTACAATTGGTTGCGGCAGATGAGCCTGGATCACCCGAAATGCCAACGGTGATCCGAGAGTAATAAAACGCTTGATATTCAGCTCCGGATGCTGAATCTAATAATTATAGGCAATCACGCTGCCAAGCGAATGTGCCACCAGAATCTGTGGCCTGCTGCTATAAAGTTGATCATGAATGCGGCAGTGAACTTCCTGCATAAAATGTGGGTTGGCTAAATAAAGATAAGCTTCTAGCAAAAATTTATGCAAAAAGCTGGCGTGTAAGCTGGGAAAATAATTGATGAGTACCGCAAAATCCCGCAAGGCAATATCTTTGCTTAATGCTGTGATGAACTTCAGTTTCTGATTGAAACTCAGGGCATCATCAAGATTTAACTGCGGGACGTCACAAATTTGATAGGTGCACTGGTCTGGTAGCGGTGCCGGTTGCAGCTGTGCGGGATGTAAAAAAGGGAAATGCGGCCACTGTTGCGGCATCAGGGTGCTGGCATTCAAGACGTTATGAAAATGATGCCGGGAGAGTAAATCGCCATAAAAAGGGATACGGATATGCCGCTTTAAATAAGTAAAACGGGCTTGCTGTTGTGGGTTTTTCCGGAGGCCTGTTTTGAGGAGATGCAGCCAATGTTGACGTAATGAAGTCGCCGTATACTGTTGCTTGTTCATGCCGTGAATAAACACAATTTTCATCGACGCACCCTTAAGGCTGCCCACTATGGTTATAGTATAGATAAAAAAAGAGCGGCCGGAGCCGCTCTTTTAAAACTGATGATTAAGACTTGTTGTGATAAAAGGCATAATAACTTGCATAACACGCTGCAATAAATAACAGACAGCCTACGAAGCTGATACGCATTGATGGATCAAAGACCATACTGATACAGGTAATAAAACAGAACACAAAGCCCAGGATTGGCACAATCGGGAACAATGGTGCAGCAAAGCCCAGTTCTTTGGCCGTATGACCCTGTTTATACCACTGACGACGGAAGTTGAACTGGCTTAAGCAGATACTCATCCAGACCACCACCATGGTAAACGCCGCAACGCCCAGCAAGTTGGTAAAGATCGTCTCTGGCGCAAACTGTTCAGACAATAAACCTGGTAATGCACCCAGCATGGTCACCATGACTGCAATATACGGTACACCGCGAGCATTCAGTCTTGAGAATACGGCAGGCAACTGTTTGCTGTATGACAATGACCACATCATACGTGAAGCAGCAAATAGACCCGAGTTGGCAGCAGACAACAACGCAGTGATAATGACAAAGCGGATGATGTCTTCGGCATATGGAATACCAATGTGCTGGAATACGGTTACGAACGGACTGCTACTCACGCCTTCAGCGGCTAAGCCCGCTTCCTGATGCGGAAGTAAGGCTGTTACCACGATAATGGTACCTACAAAGAAAATTAGTAAGCGGAAAATTGCCGTATTAATCGCTTTAGGGACATTTTTCGCAGGATCTTCAGTTTCACCGGCAGCCACACCAATCAGCTCGGTACCAGAGAAGGCAAAGTTCACGATCAGCATCGTAGCAAAAATCGGGAATAGACCTTCAGGGAACCAGCCTTGTGCAGTCAGATTGGTAAATAAAGGCGCAGCTTCATAGCCTTGATAGCCCAGAACACCAAAGATGGCCAATAGACCTAAAAGAATAAAAGCAACAACCGTGACCACTTTTACCAGTGCCAGCCAGAATTCGGATTCGGCAAACCAGCGGGTAGAAATCATATTTAGACTAAATACGAATACACCAAAGATAATGGTCCATAACCACATGGAAATGTCCGGGAACCATTCCTGCATCAGCAAGGCCGCTGCAGTAAATTCAGTTCCGAGAGTGACCGACCATGTCAGCCAGTATAACCAGGTGATGGTATAGCCTGTGCCTGGTCCAATATAACGTTTGGCATAAGCGCCAAATGAACCAGATTCTGGCATATGAACGGCAAGTTCGCCCAAACATAGCATCACCATGTACGCGATAATACCGCCCAGGAGATAAGCGAGAATGGCACCTACAGGCCCCGTTTGTGCAATGACTTCACCCGACCCTAAGAATAGGCCTGTTCCGATTGCGCCACCAAGCGAAATCATGACCAGATGTCGAGTACTCATAGCGCGTTTTAAAGGCGCAGAATTGCCCTGATGCGTAGCATCATTCGGAGATGAGTGCATAGGAAATAAGAAATACTTCAAAGGAATGAAGCGAGCTATTGTAGTGAAAAACTACAAATCTGCAATCGAATAATGGTAATTTCGAATAAGGTCTGATCGTATGAGATCAATAGATGGCGTCCCTACGGGGATTCGAACCCCGGTTACCGCCGTGAAAGGGCGATGTCCTAGGCCTCTAGACGATAGGGACTTAATAAAATGTACTTCTGAAAATTGGCGTCCCTACGGGGATTCGAACCCCGGTTACCGCCGTGAAAGGGCGATGTCCTAGGCCTCTAGACGATAGGGACGTTGCGAGGTGATGCGTATATTAAGGATTAAGCCGGGGTTTGTCAAAAGGGTTTTTGCTAAAATTCATTTAATAGTTTAAACATTAGGCAAAACAAAAACTTTATTTTATTAAGATGTTATTTTCTGAACAGATTTCAGGACTATAAAAAATAAATATTTGAAAAGATCACTAAAACTTAGTGATCTGGAGTTTGATATTGCTCAGGCTGAGAGTTTTCAGCTGGGGTTTATACTGTCTCAGTCTCCGCAGTGTTGTCATCATCACGGTTGACGATATAGAGATATAGCGCGGATGGGGCTAAAATCAGTAAAACCAGTAAGATCTTTTTTAACATGATACAAAGGCAAAATATGAAATCGCATTAATTATAGCCTAAGCAAATCTAAAAGAGCAGCAGCATGTACCTATTCAGGCTCTAGAATTTAAAAGTAACATCTGCAATAAATTGGCGGCCGATTTCAGTCATCACACGTGGTCTATCATTTGAGGTCGAGCCTGTTGTATAGGTATTCACGCGGTTGGTTACATTGTTAATGGTTAAACCAAAAATTGCCCTTAAATCTTTTGAAATTTCCCAATCATAGGTGGTGCGCATATCCCATTTAAATTTGGGTTTAATTTCAGAGGCTAAATAGGTGTCAAGCAGTTCACCTTTATACTCGACTTTGTCATTTTTATTGGAGACTACAACCATATCATCGTAACTGTTTTTATAGCTAAAGAAGTTTGAAATACGTACAGGCAGTGTATCGAATGTAATATCCCAGTTTACTCGTGCGGTCCATGGTTGGTTAAAGTTTGGGGCAGGGCGGTCTGACCAACGGATAATTTGACCATCATAAGAGACCCATTCATCTTGAGTGGCTTGATCATAGGCTGAAGTGTAATCTACATAACTGCGGAAGACTTCACTGTATCAAATCCCAAGGCAAATAAATGTTGGCTATCCCCCAGTGCGATCGGTTGACGATTTTTAAGGGTTAAGGTGTAGATGTCAGCTTTGCCACTTCCATCATTGTTATATTCGTAGAAGAATTTTGATCCATCTAAAGGAGTAACTTTAGTTTTTGATATTTCATCCTGATATTTACGATTGACCCATTTTAGCCCTAGATCCCAATTCTGGATTTGTGTATTCAGGCCTAAAACAGTCTCGTCACTGAAAGGGGTATTGAGCGCTGAACTACGCGCACCGCTGGATAGTGCAGTTTGTGTTTCTACCCAAGTCGCATGTGGGTTTTCACGTGACAGTTTGTAGAGCAAATCATTTTGAATTTCATTCAGCTCTGTACCTAACGTTTGCTGACCATAGTAGCGATTCCACCCAGCGGATAAATGCAATTGATCATTACTAAAGGGTTTGTAAGAGAGACGACTGCGAGGGGAAATATTGATATTACTACTCAAAGAGTCATAATCAGCACGAACACCAAGGCGTGTTGAAAATTGATCATTCCACTGAATATTATCTTCAATAAATATATTTAGGCGATCTTGCTGAGCTTTGATATCACCAGCTTTGTACAGAGTTCCACCAGCGATATATTGTCCATTCCAACCATTTATAGTTAGTTTCTCATCACAATATGGGTCACTTTGAAGGCAGGTAGTATCTTTGCCAAGTTCTTTTAAGTTGATCTTTGTCGCGAGTAAAACATCCTCGGCTCGTTTCCACTCAACATGAGCATGGCTATAACCCGCACCTAGAGTCATGTTGTGTTGGGATTGACCAACTTTAAATGGGTCTATATTGGCTTGTAGGTCGTAAGAGAGAACGTCTTGGAGTTGTTTGATTTCTCCCATGATGGCGCCTTCTCGAACAACATCGGTATTATTCCAATCTTTACTTCCTTCGGCGTAGTACCAATGCATACTGTAGTTATTATCTGCAATGCGTTGTGTCGCCGAGTTTTGGAAATTAAGTTTATGTACGAGAGTACCTAGATTGAATTGGTGTTCGAGTTCAGAGAATAATGTAAGTGTTTCGGTTTCAGTGGTACTTCCCGAATCACGATTGCTGTCCACATAGCTCAAACTGTCCAGCAATCCATAATCCAAACCAAACTTCGCTTTGGTTGAGGCGTTTGGTGTATAAAATAATGTTGCACCAAGATTTGAGATATGTCGTTCTTGATCAATTGTTTTAGGTGTTTCAAAGCCACTTTTGACTGGGATGATAGACTCTCGTTGAGAAGCATAAGCATTAAAGCCCCAATCATTCGAGAGCTTCCCATAAATATTGGTGCTTACACCTTGTTTGGTATATTCCTTTTGGTAGTCATCTGTAGGTTCTTCAAATTTACTTTCTTCTAAAGGTGAAATTGAGTTGTAGCGAGCCCAATCACTTTCAGTGTAATCGTAAGTGATAGAACCGTGAATTTTACCTATCTCTGTTTGCGGTGCGCATATTTTAGCATTTATAACACCACCTGTGAATTGACCATAAGCGGCAGACACATTGCTATCTAATACTTTAAGCTCACAAAGTAGGTCAGTGTTCACTGCCATAGCTTGTGCGCCAGTCCCAATATCTTGAAACGTATTTGTGTTTGAATTTGCTGGATTAATAAGTAGGTTGTTGGAAACACCATTCACAATGAAATTGTTTTGGAAGGTTTGTGCACCATTAATTGAGATTTCGGCAGGTTTAATTTCACCTTGAGAACCTGCTGCAAGTTGTGACTGACTAAACTGCACATTCGGATTCACTTTTAAAAAATCGGTAATGTTCTTTGAGCTATTTGGCGTACTTTCTAAATCTTCTTTTGAATAAACTGTTTTTCCCACTTCATTTGCTTGCTGAGCTTCGATAATAATCGTGCTGAACTTAACCGAAGCTTCCTTGAGGATGGATTCTTGATAATTTGATTCTTCTGCAAAACTAGATGTTGATAAAGCTGTTAGAACCGCAATAGAAAGTGGGGAATAAGCAAAACGCATGAGAAGGGTTAAATCTGCGAAAGATAATGGAAGTGATTGTCATTAACTTAGAGTAGGTAATCAATAGTAATGAGAATTATTTTCATTAATTAATTGATAAAAGTGTAGGACTTGAGCAGCTTAAGATGCTGATCAAAGAAATATAAAGAAGAGAAAAAATAGATGGCGTCCCTACGGGGATTCGAACCCCGGTTACCGCCGTGAAAGGGCGATGTCCTAGGCCTCTAGACGATAGGGACTTAATAAAATGTACTTCTGAAAATTGGCGTCCCTACGGGGATTCGAACCCCGGTTACCGCCGTGAAAGGGCGATGTCCTAGGCCTCTAGACGATAGGGACGTTTAGAAGATGGCGGTATCTTATTGATCCGCCACCAGAGTGTCAAGCAGGTGAGGTGCGAGTTTGTTTAAAATATAGCAAAACAGTTCAGCGGTCTTCTGCGTATCATATAATGCAGAATGGGCTTCTTTACCATCAAACTCGATTCCAGCTTGGATACAGGACTTCGCCAGTACAGTCTGACCAAACATCACCGCACTTAAAGTCACTGTATCGAAGACAGAAAAACTATGAAACGGGTTCTGGTTTTTGGTCCCGGTACGGGCAATCGCGGCCTGAAGAAAACCTAAATCGAAATGTGCATTGTGTCCGACTAAAACTGCATGGGTACAATTTTGCTGGCGACGCACTTCATTCACCGATTTAAAAATGCGCTTGAGTGCAGTTTTCTCATCTTCGGCCATGGCGATTCGCATTGGATTAGAAGGATCGATCCCAATAAACTCCAGCGAACGTCGGTCGAGGTTTGCCCCTTCGAAAGGATTGATATGTGCATGGTAAGCTTGACCCGGCACAAATTGACCCTCCTCATTATAAACAATCGGAATGGCCGCAATTTCCAGCAATGCATCAGTCTGCGCATTAAAACCTGCAGTCTCGACATCGACAACTACAGGTAAGAATCCACGAAAACGTTGACCAATGATTGGGAGCGTTTCATTTGTCACACTTTTCTCCATTGAATGGTTTTACCAGCATACAGTGGGATAATCTGTTCACCATCCAGATAGTCTAAACTTTCAGGGATTACTTGATCTTCTTTAACCAGGGTAATGGTATTGGTATTACGTGGCAGGCCATAGAAGTCTGCACCAAAATGGCTGGCAAAACCTTCCAGGCGTTCAATTTTACCCACCTGATCAAATGCCTGAGCATACAGCTCAATGGCAGTCGGCGCACTATAACATCCTGCACAGCCACACGCATTTTCTTTTGCATTTTTTGAATGCGGCGCGCTATCTGTTCCCAGGAAAAATTTAGGATTACCGCTGGTTGCGACTTCCAGCAAAGTTTGCTGATGCGTTTGACGTTTTAAAATCGGCAAGCAGTAGAAATGCGGCTTGATCCCACCAACCAGCATGTCATTGCGGTTAAACAATAAATGTTGCGGCGTAATGGTTGCAGCGACATTACGGTCTTGCTCAAGTACAAAGTTTGCTGCTTCGCTGGTGGTGATGTGTTCGAGCACCAGTTTCAGCTTGGGAAATTGTCTGAGTAAGGGAGCCAGCACTTCATCCAGGAAACGCTTTTCACGGTCAAAAATATCGACATGATTATGCGTCACTTCACCATGTAGCAATAAAGGCACTTGGTGTTCTTCAAGCTGTTCAATTACGCCGTAGACTTTGCTCATATCGCTCACACCACTATCGGAGTTGGTGGTCGCACCCGCAGGATAGAGCTTGATGGCATTGACATGCGCAGATTCTTTGATCTTTTTAACTTCGCTTGCCGGGGTGTTGTCAGTGAAATACAGCACCATACGCGGGTCGAAATTTACCCCTTCAGGCACATGTGCCATGATACGTTCACGGTAGGCATTGGCTTCTTCGACAGTTTTAACGGGTGGCACCAGATTTGGCATGCAAATGGCGCGAGAAAACTGCTTGGCTAAATCGGGAACGGTACGTTGAAGTGCTAAACCATCACGCAGGTGAACGTGCCAATCATCTGGCTGGAGAATCGTAATCGTATTCAAGGCAAATTCAGTCGAACAAATAAAACAAATGATAATCCATCTATAGTAAAAATGGTAACGAGAAAGCGCTACAAAATAAGGGATATGTATAAATTAATTTTAAAAAGTATGTTATTTTAAAATTAATAAAAAAATTACATAAATACTTGGCAATGGAATACAAGTACAATCTAGCGAAATTGCAAGATGATAAAGAAGACATAGAACAACTGATTACACGGCAAAGCCAGCGTGTGGGCCCGGTCTTCCCTCAACATCTGGAACAAGAATTCTGGACCAAAAATCTGGAACGCGCCCGCAAACATGTCGAAAAATATGTGTGGGCTGGAGTACTAGCCTATTTCCTTTTTTTGGTGGTGATGATTCCCACAGATTACTGGAGCATCAGCAAAGAATACTTCGTACATGATTTTGTCCTGTGTATGTTGGGCTTGCTCAATGGCGGCGTGTCGCTAATTATCTTTTATATGTTCTCGTGCTTACCCAAGATCAAGCGCTTTTTTCCTCAGGCTTCGATGCTGTTGGTGTTCTGGGTACAGGTGTCAATTTCATGTATCACCATGTCGATTAAAACTGATGCCTTGCAGCATCAATCCATGGCGATAGTCACGATCGTATATATCCTGGGTTATGTTCTGACCGGTATTAAGCCGATTCAGATGCTGGTCACCGGACTGCTCGCCGCCGCAACCACCATTATTGTATTGTTCGGTCTGTCAGTTGAATTTAATCCTATGGTTTTTGGCCGGATTTTAATTGGAAGTTGCTTGCTGGGTTATGTGATTAGCCATATGATTTTTGCCCGTGAGCGTGTGATATTTCTCTATAGCATTCGCGCCAGAATCAGTGAGCAGATCCAGCGTATCCATACCAACGAATTATTACATTTGAGTCAGTACGATGAGCTGACCAAGATTTCCAATCGACGGACTTTTGATGAGACGCTGCAAGTCCATTTCGAACGTGCACATCGTGAAGAAACGGCATTGGCAATTCTGTTTATCGATGTAGATTTCTTTAAAAATTACAACGATTTTTATGGGCATCAGAAAGGTGATGATGTCATTTCGACTATTGCCAAAACCATCAAGAATGCGATCCGACATATGGACTTTGTCGCGCGTTATGGCGGGGAGGAGTTTGTGGTGCTCTTGCCAGAAACGGATGCACATGGTGCTTATGCGGTGGCTTCAAATATTTTTAAGGCGATTGATCGTCTGGAAATTCCACATGAAAAATCCTTGGTTGCGAAACATATCACCATCAGTTTAGGCATTACCGTTTATCGTGGTGAAGATGATATTGATAAAGACGCCTTATTGGGAATCGCGGATCAGGCGCTATATCGTGCCAAACAGCTTGGACGCAACCAGATTTATTATCAGTCCATTCGTTCAGTCAATTCAGATATCGCAAATGGTTAGAGATTATTACAATCAATAAACGAACCCTCAATAAAAAACCGCTCATCAGGAGCGGTTTTTTATGAAACTAAAAAGGACTAAAACTTAGTTTTTGTCTTTTAGTTGTGGCACTGCAGATGCTGAACCAACTGCCAATAAACCAGTCTCTGTATAGATGCCCAGTTTCGCACGAGTATCCGTGATATCTAGGTTACGCATGGTCAACTGACCAATACGATCCATCGGCGAGAACATAGAATCACCTTTCTCCATAGTCAAACGCTCAGCTTCATAAGTGAGGTTCGGAGATTCAGTATTCATAATGGTGTAGTCATTACCACGACGCAATTCGATCGTTACAGTACCGGTAACTGCTTTAGCAACCCAACGCTGTGCAGTTTCACGCAGCATAAGCGCTTGAGAATCGAACCAGCGACCTTGGTAAAGCAAACGACCTAAACGTAGACCGTTAATACGGTATTGTTCAATCGTATCTTCGTTATGAATACCCGTTACCAGACGCTCATAAGCGATGTGAAGCAGCGCCATACCCGGAGCTTCATAGATACCGCGAGATTTCGCTTCGATGATACGGTTTTCGATTTGATCCGACATACCTAGACCGTGACGGCCACCGATGCGGTTCGCTTCAAGAATAAATTCAACTGGATCTTCAATGCGTTGACCGTTGATAGCAACCGGGAAGCCTTCTTCAAAAGTAATCGATACTTCTTCAGCTTTTACTTCTACGTCATCTTTCCAGAACGCAACGCCCATGATTGGCTCAACGATTTTGATGCCTGCATTCAGGTATTCAAGATCTTTAGCTTCGTGCGTCGCACCCAGCATGTTTGAGTCAGTTGAATAAGCTTTTTCTTTTGACATTTTATAGTCAAAACCATTGTCGATCAGGAACTGTGACATTTCTGCACGTCCGCCCAGCTCGTCAATGAAAGTTTGGTCTAACCAAGGCTTGTAGATTTTAAGCGCAGGATTGGTCAATAAACCATAACGGTAGAAACGTTCAATGTCGTTGCCTTTATAAGTTGAACCGTCACCCCAGATGTTAACGTCATCTTCTTTCATGGCAGTAACCAGCATGGTGCCTGTTACTGCACGACCCAATGGCGTCGTGTTGAAATAAGGCATACCACCTGTAGAAATATGGAACGCGCCACATTGAATTGCAGCAATACCTTCTAATGCAAGCTGTAAACGGCAGTCGATTAAACGTGCTTTTACTGCGCCATAAGCTTCAGCTTTTTTTGGAATCGCATCGTAATCGTCTTCGTCTGGCTGACCCAGGTTTGCTGTGTAAGCATAAGGTTCAGCGCCTTTTTGTTTCATCCACAAAAGAGCAGCAGAAGTATCTAGACCACCAGAGAAGGCAATACCAACTTTTTTACCTACTGGGACATTCTGCAAGATAGTTGCATTATCAGACATTGTTCATCCTAATGATATGAAATAGGCACGCCAGAATTGGTGGCCTGAAAAAATACATATTGCATCAATTGTATCATTAATTTATTTAGGTTTGCTTTAGAAAAGAAAAACTCGTTTTAAAATCTCTATTCAATAGGCTTAAATAATCATAAATCGCACGATTTTCACCAGAATCCTGCTGAAAACGGAAGAAATTGGTTATATTCAGCCGAATAAAGTTAAAAATCAGATAAAACAGGAATAAAAGCATGGCGACTCGCATTCCACCTTTACCTAATTTAAATCCTAAAGCTAAGAATGAAACGCTGGCACTGTTACATGGGATTTATGCCGGCCTGATTGGTTTTAGTACAGTGCTGTTTTTATATCTTGAATATCAGCAATCCAGTATTTCCATGCTGAGTTTAGGTGTGGTGTTGCTACTTTTAGGCTTGCTGATGTTTTTTAATATACAGGCCAGTATTAAGGTGAAGCAGGGTAATGGATCAGGGCGGACATTATCCAGAGTGATGGCAATCCTCATGCTGTTCAGTTTTCCGATTGGGACAGTATTGGGTGCGATTGCATTATGGAAATCCAGCGCACGACAATGGCAGAACTAATTCGTCATGTATAGAGCGAGCTGGTGTTGAAGATTGATGTTTGTGCCTGAAAATGCTGAACTCCGGGTCATAAAAAGCCTCTGAAAATCAGTTAAAGTAAGGGAATGACTTGCTCAGCCAAATATAATCAGGGATTTGTTATGACCACGACGCGCTATGCCAACATTTTAAAGCCACTGCATTTGGGTTTTACCACCATTAAAAACCGGGTGGTGATGGGGTCGATGCATACTGGTCTGGAAGACCGCTTTTATAATTATCCTAAACTGGCTGCGTATTTTGGTGAACGAGCAAAGGGTGGCGTAGGTCTGCTGATTACAGGGGGAATATCGCCAAACCGTCAAGGCTGGTTGTTGCCGGCGGGCGGTACCATGAATACCTTGGGCGATATTGCGCCACATCGTCTGGTAACGCATGCAGTGCATAAGCATGGCGCCAAAATTCTTTTGCAGATTCTGCATGCCGGACGTTATGGCTATCAGCCTTTTGTGGTTTCAGCCAGTCCGATCAAATCGCCGATTTCTCCTTTTAAACCGCGTGAAATGTCAGATAAACAGATTCTGAATACCATTCAGGATTATGTAAAAACTGCCAGCATTGCCAAAAAAGCCGGCTATGATGGCGTGGAAATCATGGGTTCTGAAGGCTATTTGCTGAATCAGTTTTTAAGCCGTCATGTCAATCAGCGTAACGACCGTTGGGGTGGTCCGATTGAAAACCGGATGCGTTTTGCCGTAGAAATTGTTAAAGCCATTCGCGAGGAAATTGGCGAAAAATTTATTATCTGTTTCCGTTTGTCGCTTCTCGATTTGGTACATGATGGCAATACCATGCAGGAAGTCATTACCGTAGCTAAAGCTTTGGAAAAGGCAGGAATTACTTTGCTCAATACCGGGATTGGCTGGCATGAAGCACGTATTCCCACCATTGTGACTTCTGTACCGCGTGCTGCTTTTGTCGATTACACTGCTGAAGTCAAAAAACATGTTTCGGTGCCAGTGATTGCATCCAACAGGATCAATATGCCAGACACTGCCGAGGCGATTCTGGCCTCTGGTCAGGCAGATATGGTGCAGATGGCACGTCCACTTTTGGCCGATGCTTTCTGGGTCAATAAAACCGCGACCAATCGTGTTGATGAAATCAATACCTGTATTGCCTGTAATCAGGCTTGTCTGGATCATACCTTTAAAAACCAGCGGGCAACCTGTCTGGTCAATCCGCGTGCCGCTTATGAAACCGAACTGGTTTATATCAAAACCAAAAAACCGAAAAGTATTGCAGTGATTGGCGGGGGAGTTGCAGGTCTGTCTGCTGCTACGGTCGCAGCCAGTCGCGGGCATGATGTGACGCTGTTTGAGGCCAATCATGAAGTAGGCGGGCAGTTCAATCTGGCTAAAGTCATTCCAGGGAAAGAGGAATTTCACGAAACGATTCGTTATTTTAAAGTGCAGCTAGAAAAAACCGGAGTTGATCTGCGTCTCAATACCCGTGTCAATCGCGAGCAGTTGGAGCGTGAAGGTTTTGATGAGGTGATTGTGGCTACAGGTGTCGTGCCGCGTGCCTTGAATATCGAAGGCAGTCAGGCACCACAAGTCTTGTCTTATGCAGAAGTGCTACGCAGCGCGCCTGTCGGTGATCGTGTTGCGGTCATTGGCGCAGGTGGTATTGGTTTTGATGTGTCCGAGTTTTTATTAAAGCCACCGCATCAGATACAGCCGCAACCTGTGGATGAGTGGAAACGTGAATGGGGTGTGGATTCTCATCCAGATTATGTGACTGAGGGCGGGTTACAGCGTGCTGAAGTCGAACCACCAGTACGGGAAATTTATTTATTACAACGTAAAAAAACACCACTTGGCGCAGGACTAGGCAAGACTTCAGGCTGGGTACATCGTGCCCAGTTAAAAAAACATGCCGTGCGGATGTTGCGCGGTGTGCAATATAAATCTGTCACGGATGAAGGCTTATGGATTGAGGTAGATGGCCATGCTCAATTATTGCGTGTGGATACCATTGTGGTATGTGCAGGTCAGGAATCGGTAAAAGACCTGATGCCGAGTGCTGGGGAAAATACCTTGGCGCAGTATCATATTATTGGCGGTGCAAAACTGGCTGCTGAACTCGATGCCAAGCGCGCCATTCGTGAGGGAGCGGAATTAGCAGCAAAACTGTAAGGATTTGATGAAACTATATGCAGTTGATTGCATTCACTGTAATTTTCACTTGTCAGCCGGACAAAAGCTCCGTATTATTGCGCCCATGGAAGCGTGGCAGAGCGGTTTAATGCACCGGTCTTGAAAACCGACGAGGGTGTGAGTCCTCCGTGAGTTCGAATCTCACCGCTTCCGCCAAATTTTAAAAACCCCAGTCGAAAGATTGGGGTTTTTTTATTTCTATGATTTTAATAAAACGATTTAAAATAAGCTGATAGCGAACAAAGTCAAAATTTTAAAATTCCATAATTATTAATAAATATTCTTTAATTGCCTACTTCAATTTTGATTAATGCCAACGCAATTCTTTCCACATGTTGGTAAGCCGGTTGTTCCAGTTCTTCACCAAAAATATCCGGGTCAATTTCTTCATAGGACCAGATTATATTTTGATGCTGTTTCATCAAATCTTTAAGATGCTGCAAAAACAGATTGCCATGTTCAGTCACGGTCACACCGGTATATAGAAATAAATGTCCGCCAGAATTCAGGCGCTGTAGACCTTCTTTTATAATCCTGAATGATAAATCACAGCCATCCAGCGCATTACCGCCATGACGATATTGACGTTGTTCGGGATCAATTAAATACGGTGGATTAGCAAAAATCAGATCAAATTTTCCATCAAGATTGGAAAATAAATTACTTTGAACCGGATGAATATGGTTTAAGCCGGCAAAACTGATATTAATCTGGCTATAGAGCAAGGCTTTGGGATTCAGGTCTGCAACCATAATTTCATTAACATCTGGAAAATGTCTGGCAATGCTGATCGCGGCTGCTGAAGTGCCACAACACATTTCCACGGCCCGTTTGAAAGGAAGAGGCTGAGTGGCTAGATATTGCTTGAGATGATAGATAAAGCGATACGTATCCGGGCCAAAAAATACCGCATCTTGCTGAGTAGTCGGAAAAGCTGAATGAATAAAGAGTTCGCCATCGAGTGAAGAAACTCGAATCTGACTCAAGTATTGATCTTCCTGAACCTGTAGAAGTTGATGTTCTTGCAATAATTCAAACAGAACGGGATCAAGATCAGTTTTTTTAAAGTTTAGATTCCAGCCAAAGATATCCTGAAGGGTTCTGTGCTTATAAATTTCATTCTTTTTCCGATTCAGAATTCGCTGGTGGGAAAGTGGTGTAATGGTCGTGAACTGATAATCTTGTTGTTTTAAAAAGGCTAATAAATAAAACAAAGCTTGCTGCTGGATGCTTTGCATCTCTAAAATCTGGTTCATACGAATATGCTCTTCTATTTATTTAACCTACATGAAAAGATTAATTCACTTTATGGCTGCAAAAGACAATATCAAAACCAGTCGTGAATGATCAAAGCTATACAGCACTGGATTCCATGGAAAGGGATCAGTTTATATTCACCTAAATAATGCATTGCTTAGGTAAAAATGTGATGAGAATTGGTTGGATTTGTATAGGTAATAGGCATAATTTTCTTAGAGTGTGTCCTCATTTGGCTTTGCACCAAATAAATATACAGGCTATACGAATCATAG